>NZ_JAUBTV010000045.1:25274-49697 GCF_036705145.1 Microcoleus sp. B5-D4
GCGGGCTCGCGTGCCCACCCCACAAGCAAAATATTGAGTTGTTGTGGAACAGGCATCTTGCCTGTTCTTAACAATAGTGCGGGCTCGCGTGCCCACCCCACAAGCAAAATATTGAGTTGTTGTGGAACAGGCATCTTGCCTGTTCTTAACAATAGCGATCGGGAGTGAGTTATTACCGATCGCCCTTTTGTTTAGCAATTAAAGCTTTAGCTTGCTGCCACAGAGATTCTAACTCTTCTGGGGCATAATCTGACAAAGGTCGATCGCACGCAGCCTCTACCTTCGCAAACCGCTGCACAAAGCGATCGTTTGTTCCTTGCAAAGCAGCCGACGGATCTAAATCGTACCAGCGAGCTAATTGAATCAACACAAACATAATATCTCCCAATTCCGACTGCTGCGCTGCTTTATCCTCGTGTTTGAGAGCGTGTTCAAATTCTGCCATTTCCTCGTGAAATTTATCCCAAACGCCCTCTACACTGTCCCAATCAAAACTCACTTCCGCAGCTTTTTGAGAGATTTTCATCCCGGCGGCAATCGGCGGCAAAGTGCTGGCATAACGGCTCATTTTCGAGGCTAAAGTTGGCGGCTTTTCCGCAGTTGTGCCTTTTTCTGCTGCTTTGATTTTTTCCCAGTTTTCGTTGACTTCATCCACGCTGTTGAGTTCGACATCGCCGAAGACGTGGGGATGTCGCCGAATTAGTTTTTCTGTAATGCCCGCAGCTATTTCGGCGAAGGTAAACTGATTGGATTCGCTGGCAATTTGAGCTTGCAGAATTACCTGTAACAGTAAGTCGCCCAATTCTTCGACGATCGCATCTTTATCTCCTTTGCGAATCGCGTCGGCGGTTTCATAAGCTTCTTCGATGATGTGAGGAATTAGAGTTTGGGGAGTTTGAGCTAAATCCCAAGGACATCCGCCGTCGGGTGATCGCAATTTAGCCACAACTTCTATAAGTTCTTGGAGTGCTGTGAGCGATCGACTTTCAGAATTAGACATAATAATTTACCTTTTAGATTTGCTGGAAGTGCGGCGGGGAGGTTGGCGTTTGCGCCTCTTAATTGTCCCAGTAGGGCGCAACCCGCTCAATCCTTTCTTTTTGAATCTTTTGTAAGCCGAGCCGCCCCAATCGCTCAGATAGTGGCTCATCGCGCCCAATTCTAGACCGATGTAAACGGCTAAAATTTCGATGTGGTGTTCCCAGATCGATCGCCCGTAACTCAAAACCACATCCTGCCAATTCCAGCCGAAGTTTCCGACTTTTTCGGCAATTGCCAATCCCACGATTCCGAGAACCGCGATCCAGATAGCAAGGTACAAGATTCGCAAAGCAGTGCCGATCAGAGGGCCGTGGGACAAAAAAGAGCGGTGGCGCAGGCTTTTTTGGTACGGGAGCCAAATCGCTTTGAACCATCCCCAGCGCTGATACTGGCAGGAGTAGATATCCAAGTCGGGGCCAAACATCAGCCCGCCGAATAAGAAACTGCCGGAAACGAGCAAAGTCAGGTTGCTGCTGCTCGTCTGGCCAAAGGTGAAGGCTGCCACAGCGGGCAAACTCCACAGGGTTATTTGATCGTGGGTGCGGCCAGAGGGCATTTAAAGTTTAGGATTTTTTTTACTTGATCTTTCTGAGTTACTGTGATATGATAAATCCCGGTGAGTGCAATTGGGTGATTAGCTCAGTGGTAGAGCGCCTGCTTTACACGCAGGATGCCGTAGGTTCAAATCCTACATTACCCATCCGATAACTCAATATCAACAGTTTCAGCCGTTTTTAGCCGTCAAGCCGAGAACGGCTGTTGCTGTTGAGGGTTGACTGTTGAATTGGGTGACAGAAAACAATGGGATACAAGCCTCCCCCTTTTAGGGGGACTTTTGGTTCTGAATTTCTCCGAAGAGGATTTTGAATAAATGCAGTGCTGTTTGTTCAGACTTGCTCTACAATTGTTTTATGTTAAATCTCACCTACGAGTACAAGCTCATTCCTACCGATACGCAACGCCAAACTTTCGACCAGTGGCTCAATATTTGCCGCAAGGTCTATAACTTTGCATTGCGAGAACGAAAAGATTGGGTTAATTCTCGTAAGTGTGATATCAACTCGTGCAGCATTAAGCAGGAATACATTATCCCTGCTGAGGCACCGCGTCCAACCTTTGCAGGCCAATGCAAATCATTGGCCCAAGCAAAGAAGTTAATTCCTGAGTTGAAACTGCCTCACACCCATGTCTTGCAACAGGCGTTGCGCCAATTAGAGGCAGCGTTTGTGGCGATGTGGGAACGAGGACACGGTTTTCCTAGATTCAAAAAGCGGATGCGCTCATTTGTGTTTCCTCAATTGAATCTAGAATCCGTTAAACGGTTTGATGGTGCCGATTGGGTCAACCTACCCAAGATTGGGTTAGTTAAAATGCACCTGTCGCGTCCAATTCCTCAAGGGTTTGATGTCAAGCAAATTCGTGTTATTAAGAGGGCTTCTGGCTACTATGTCATGCTCACTTTGCAATGTGATATCAAAGTACCTCAAGCCTCACCTTCAGGACATGGATTAGGGATTGATTTAGGGTTAAAACATTTTTTGGCAACTTCTGATGGTGAATTGATTGATAGACCTCGATTCTTTGTGGATGGACAACGCAAGCTGAAATTGCTGCAACGTCAACTCAAGCGTAAGAAAAAAGGCTCTAGAAAGTTTCGTCAAATTCATCACCAAATAGCCTTGCACCACGAATACATCTCGAACAGTCGCTCATACTTTCATTTCAAGACCGCTCATCATTTATGCAACGCAGCCCACACAGTATTTGCTGAGGATTTGAACCTCAAAGCAATGTCAGCCGGAAGGCTGAGCAAGCACACGCTTGATGCAGGGTTTGGTCAGTTCCTGAATATATTGAGCCATGTTTGCTTTAAGCGAGGTGCATACTTCGCAAAAGTAGACCCCAACGGAACAAGTCAAACCTGCCCATTATGTCAAACCCATACAGGTAAAAAAGAGTTATCCCAACGAGTGCATAAATGTCAAACCTGTGGCTATGAAACAAATCGAGATGTTGCAGCCGCGCAAGTAGTATTGCAGCGTGGATATACAGCGGTTGGGCAAAACGAGCGTGAATTTTGGGGAGGGCAAGCTACATGAGTAGTCCCAATGAACCAAGAATCCCTGCTCATAAGAGGACAGGGAGTTGTCAAGACTAAATTTAACATTCTGTGGCGGATGTCTCAAAAGTTGGCACCCCATGCTAGAAAATTAATTTATTGATTTTCTTTTTTAGAACCCTGTATATGAAGCCTAAAATAACTAGCCCGATCGCGTGGCAGCAAGCTGAACTGCTCATGCAGCCAGCGATGATCCGAGTGCTCGATAACATCCGCAAACAATTAGAGGAGTCAGTTTGGACGGGTACTTATCAAGAAGTGCAGATTCCCATTCCGGGCTATCAACTAATTTTAGAGCTTCAAGGCGAGCAGAGATGTGTCGATATTTGGGAACTTTGCTATCGAGTCTGCTTTGTCAACTACCAGCCCGCCCACAGTCAAATCCAAAGCCAAGAAGTTGTAATTGATACTAGCTTGATTGATGATGAGACTGGCGATGTAGATTGGAATCGGCTTGATGCTAAAGCCAGCCAATTAATCCAAGAAATATTCGCTAATTTGGGCAAATAGTCAGTTGTCAGTTGTCAGTTGACAGTTGACAGTTGTCAGTTGACAGTTGACAGTGGTGAGCTTTCCAGCCAACAGCCAACAGCGAACAGTCAACAGCCAACAATTAACAGTCAACAGCCAACAATTAACAGTCAACAGCCAACAGCGAACAGTCAACAGCCAACAATTAACAGTCATCAGTCAACAATTAACAGTCAACAAAATCTTATGATTCAGCAATTGCACGACATTCAAGCAGCGACAGGTGCTACTTTTGCAGAGTTAACAACCAAAGAAATTGTGCCAGTCAGTTTTGGTAACGACGCAGAAGCGATCGCAGCAACTAAACAAGGTGTGGCTTTGTACGATCGCACTCACTGGGGACGCATTCAAATCTCAGACAGCGATCGCCTGCGGTTCTTGCACAATCAAAGTACCAATAACTTTAATATACTCAAACCCGGTCAAGGTTGCGACACCGTTTTCGTGACTTCCACCGCCCGGACGATCGACCTCGCCACCGCTTACGCTACAGAAGATGCCGTACTGCTGCTAGTCTCAGCCAACCGCCGCCGCCAACTACTGGAATTGCTCGATCGCTATATTTTCCCAATGGATCGCGTCGAGTTAACAGATTTAACCGATACAACTGTTGCTTTCAGTTTCCTCGGCCCGGAAAGCACTCAACTATTAGAAAAAATGGGAGTTACCGAGCTCGAAAATCAACCTTACGCTACTCACAAATTGATAAAAATCCCGCCTCTTTCCCCCCCTTACCAAGGGGGGGATGAAGGGGGGGTTCGAGTTGCGGTGGGTAGCGGTTTAGCAACTCCCGGATACACGTTAATTGCGCCAGCAAGCGATGCAGCTAACTTGTGGCAGGAATTAGTCAAAGCTGGGGCCGTACCGATGGGCGATCGAGTTTGGGAACAACTGCGAATCGAACAAGGACGCCCCGCCCCCGATTTTGAACTCACAGACGATTACAACCCCCTAGAAGCCCGCCTTTTACACACGATTACCTATGACAAAGGCTGCTACATCGGTCAAGAAACAATTGCCCGGTTGAACACCTACAAAGGAGTCAAACAGCAACTTTGGGGCGTGCAGTTGAGCGGTGCGGTTGAACCCGGAACAGCAGTCACAATCGGAGAGGAAAAAGTCGGCAAACTCACCAGTTTTACGGAAACTGAATCCGGCTTTTTTGGTCTGGCTTACATCCGAACAAAAGCCGGCGGCGAAGGACTGAAAGTGCAAGTCGGATCGGTGTCAGGGGAAGTAGTAAATGTACCTTTCTTGAGTTCGTAGTTGCGATCGGTAGGCTGTTGAGGCCGCAGCGCCAAAAACTTTTTTGTTGAGGTTGATTTGGCAATGATGCTAACACCATAAATTGACACCAAGTCCTATCTTTAGATAGATTTGCCAACAAACAACAGCAATTATTCTGTATAACAGTCGTCACAGAAAAAACAGAGTTTTTCAATGAAAAAGTTTACATCGCGCTTAGTTACAAATTGCCTGCGAGTAGGAATAATCTTGGCTGTAGGAATAGCGCTGATTTTTAGCTCCGAATTGGAAGTTACGGGTCACAAAATGCAAGCGATCGCTACACATTTAACCCCTGAAGCTAAGTCTTACGAAGTTGCCCGTCCCGCTCGGCAGCCAACAAGCGATACAGAGAAGGATGCCACGGGTGTACTTGACAATATCCGAGAAAAGCTGAATCTCGACCAACCCATTGCCCCCAGTACCAAAAAATTTATAGAATCGGTAAAAGATAACGTGGGCGAAGCAGTTACGCCGGGACAGGAAGCAGTAGAAAAAGCGGCAGAGCGAGGCAGCAGCGATCGAGCCAACTAATTCAATCGCATCCAGTTTTCAAATATAAAATTCTTAGTCCCTCTCTGCTGGGACGAAAGATTGTGTAGTAGCGATTTCAAGCCGAATCATGGAAGCGATAACGAACCCGGATGTGATTGTTCATATTGGCACTTCAGGTTGGAGTTACGACCATTGGGAAGGTGTGCTTTATCCCCACCAGCTACCGCCTCGCTCTAGGCTCGATCGCTACATCCAGCACTATCAAACCGTCGAAGTTAATAGCACCTACTACCGCTGGCCACCAAACACTACCTTCGCTAACTGGCGAGAGCGCCTCCCCCAAGGATTTCTGATGACCGTAAAAGCGCCCCGTGGTCTAACGCACTCCAAGCGTCTTTACTCCCCAGAAAAGTGGTTGGAACGCATGAGTGAGGGACTTCAATGCCTGGGTTCACGATTGGGTATTCTGCTCGTCCAGCTTCCTCCCCAGTTCGGCTGCGATTTGGCCCGCCTAGCCTACTTTCTAGAACAGATGCCCTCCTGGATCAAAGTAGCTGTCGAATTCCGACATCCAAGCTGGCACACAGCAGAGGTATTTTCGCTGCTAGAACGCTCAGGAGCGGCTTACTGTGTGATGAGCGGCGCCCACCTTCCGTGTATCCTGCGCGCAACGGGTTCATTCGTCTATGTGCGCCTTCACGGCCCCGACCCCAACAATCTCTACGGCGGCTCCTACTCGGATGATGATTTGCATTGGTGGGCCGATCGCATCCACGAGTGGGAAAGTCAGGGGCGAAGCGTGTTCGTCTACTTCAACAACGACGGAGAGGGAAATGCAGTGAGGAACGCTTCAAAGCTAAAAACTTTTGTGGAGAATGGTAGTTCCTGACAGAATCTAATTGAGACTGTTTCCATTCTTTTGGGCGCATTCAAAAACGCTTCGCAGTTCCCTGAAGCTGAATTAGAAATCGCAGGTGGCGTTCGTCTAGGTTATTGTTTGACGATCGCACTCACCCCGAACGCGCACATCCAACTCAATATCACCCAGCACAAGCCGATCGCATTCAACTCAACATCACGATCGCACTTTTGCTTCCATTTCAAACAAATCCCGTAGGGTGCGCTTGACCGAAAGGAAACAGATTGAGTCGAGGGGGGATATTATTCCCCGCCCCTCTCAGTTAGATCTGGGCGTGCGACTTTCACCGCACCCAGCTCCCGATGTTCTTGGCTTTTGCCTTTGCTCATGTGGAGATAATCGTGGCAGCTTTCGTGAACCGCTAGAAGGTTGTTTATTTTCCAATTACTATGGTTACTGTCTACATGATGTAGATGCACCTTTTCATCGCCTAGCATTTTTAAGCCACATTTTCCACATTTATGGTTTTGCCGTTTTAAAGCTTTAGAGGTGTTACCGTCATAGAGCTTGCTGTTACGCTCACTCCAGTAGGCTATATCTCCGTCGTAGGGGGATTTCTCTCCTTTGACATTGATAAATTTGTTTTCGGAGTGAGGAACCGCCGGGAACGCCTTTTCTACCAGTTTCCTGGCAGTATAGCGGTTCTGTTTTGATTCCTTGTTAAATACCTTGAAGGCTCTATTGTCGAGGAACCACAGCGAGAACCGTGACCCATTTAACTTACAGTAGCGATGGTAGTTTCTCCAACCTCTAACTACAGGGGCTAATTTCTTAGCTTTGACCGTGGCTCCATAATTCGAGTTGTTGACGATGTGTTTTACCTTCTGACGAAACGCTTTAAAATTGTCCGCTGATGGAACGCATCTAAATTTCCCGTTGTTTTGCACTTTGAAATGCCAACCGAGGAAGTCAAATCCATCTGTCGTAGCAGTTAGCTTGGTTTTCTTTTCACTAACCTTCATGCCTCGTTCTGCCAGAAATTTGCTGACTTTATCAAGTATTGCCTCCGCATCATCTTTAGGTTTCAGAATTATTACCATGTCATCCGCGTAACGGACTGATTGATGTATTTCCTCAATCCCATTGAGAGCAATATTGGCTAATAATGGACTAACCACACCCCCTTGTGGGGTTCCTTGTTCTGGAAATCCTGGATTGACTCCTGCTTTTAGACAGCGGAATATTCCGGTCTTGATGCCTCTTGGGGCGATGAGTCGTTCCATTATGCTGGTGTGGTTTATCCTGTCGAAGCATTTTTCGATATCGAGCTCGATAACTCGTTTTTCTATTCCGTTGCAACAAGAGCGTAGATTGTTGAACAGAATTTTTTGCGCGTCATGCGCCGACCTTCCTGTTCTAAATCCATAACTCCTAGCGTGGAAAGTTGCTTCGTGCGCTGGCTCTAGCGCGTATTTTGCGAGGCATTGCCAAGCTCTATCGGCGATAGTCGGTATCTTAAGGAGGCGGGTACTCCCATCCTTTTTAGGGATTGGTATTGAACGTAACTTCTGATGTTTCCAGTTGTTACTTTTGGCTCTGACTTCTTCACTCAGGGCAAACCTTTCCTCAAATGTGAGTGAGGCTTTTCCATCGATTCCCGCAGTCTTTTTGCCAGCATTTAGTTGAGTTACTTGACGTATCGCCAACATTCTTGCAGCCCGAGATTTCAGAATTAGCTTTTGAAGGGACTTCGCTTTCGGCTTGTCTCCAACCTGAATCGCTTTAAACACTCGTTTTTGTAGGCGAAATAAATTACGGCGGAATTTCTTCCACGGTAACGTCTTCCAAGATTCACTAACATTGCTGTTGTGTCTAATCATGCTCTGCTCTAACTTATGTTTTCTGAACACCTCAGACCAATTACGGTCTGTCCTACCCGAACTAAGGGAGTTCCGCTGCTCGTCTAGCCTACTTGGAGTTCGACTTCCCCTTGACCCTCAGCTCGTTTTTCTTCGTTCCCTCGGTTAGATTGATTGTTCCTTTAGGTGGAGCCATTTTAACTACTGGATTCCCTGGACTCTTGCCGATATTATTTCGATATTCGGCGGGAATAATTTCCAGTGGAGTCGGGTGGTTGGTCTGTGTCCCGCTCCGGAGTAAGTTACTTTTCTAGGCTCTGTTTTCACCATCGGAACTCCCCATTAACGCCAGTGTCACCCCACATTGGATGTCTGATTGCGTCCTGTTCCCAGCTTCACTCTCCAAGAATCGAGCTTGGTCGGTGTGGGCAGATAGGGAGTCATACCTGAGTCTGGTAGAAGGGGCTTGCACCCTTATCAGACCGAGAGTTCAGCCTTGTGGCTGGAAACGCTATGTACGGACTGATTACCGTGATTCACGTTTCAACGAATCGCACCGAAATACTCCGTCAGTTTCTCGATGCGATCATTAAACACTTTGTAGCGGTGTTTGAAGTACAGTTCCACATTCCCTCGCTGTTCCCACAATCCCAGCAAGTTGATGGCAACCTCTGAGTAATGGACTCTCACATCCCGCTGCACTTCGGCTATCCGTTCCTCAATTAGTCGAGTCGTAATTCCAATTTTAGAGAATGAGTGAAGAAACTTTAAAAATTTATAGACAGACTGAAACCGCCTTGCAATGCTGTATCAGCCATCCGCTACAGACAGGACTTTTCCACGCAAGCGTTGTTTTTTGGACGCTTGCTACACCAACGCCAAACTCTAACTTAACTGCTTCTAGCCAAATATACACTTGATTGTGGTTATAAGTCCCTCTAAAGAATTATGTGTATATTCTCCTGAAGACAGATGATAGCAGCGACCTAGGCAAATAACATACAAAGTGTACAGAGTTATTAGGTAATCTAAAGGCATAATTTAAAAGCAGTCTATTTGCGCCTTGTAGGAAAGACATTCGACTTACCCACTTGTCCAAGCTAAACAAAGTGGCAGTATGTGGCGTACTCTTGTGCCTTACTTCAGGCTAATGACTGCTTGATATTTGATACTTAATTAAGTTTACCTGATTTCTTCTTTCTCTGTTCTACCTGTCAGACCCTAATTACCCTGGTGTTATAAGTACCTCTAAAGAATTGTTTGTAGATTCTCCTGAATACGGAGGATAGCAGCGACCAAGGGAAATAACATCAACGCCTACAGAGTTATTGGGGAATCTCAAGCCAGAATTAAAAGCACTCTATTTGCCCCTTATAGGACATACATTCGGCTTACGCACCGGCCAAAGTTGAACAAAGTTGCAGTAGGTCGCGTACCCTTGTGCCTTACTTCAGGTTAATGACCAATTGAGCTTTGATTCTTAATTAGGTTTACCTGATTTTTTCTTTCTCTGCTCTATCTGTCACACCCTAATTACCATGTGGTAATACGCTTCTTTGTAGATGGCACAAAGGATACCAGAAATTTTCGCAGTTTGAGACATTTGTGTTGCTTGTAGGTCATTGGGTATACCCAGACTGACCAATTTTCATTTTACCTTATCAAACTTATTTAAGAAGTCTCATGGTTAACTTACTCAGACCGCCCAGTGTTTCTTCAAGTTCTCGCTTCGGTATTGTAACTGGTTTGTGGAGGCAACAGTCTCTTTACGACAGGAGGGCGCTTAAGACTGGTATCGTCCATTTCGGGCCAGGTCGTTTTTTTAGGGGGCATCTTGCCTACATTATACATAACTATCTTGCACAGAAGGATTCCCAAGAGCAGAGATGGGGGATTTGTGGGGTTAGCCTTAAGAGTCAAGAGACCATTACTAGGCTGAAACCGCAGAGATTTCTTTACACTTTGACCAAACACTCTAGTTGCGCTAAAAATCGTGAGGAAGCGGAAGTTATAGGTTCTATTAGGGAAATAGTTAATGGTAGAGAAAAGTGCGAGTATGTGCTTGAAAAGATGGCGTCTCCCTCTGTGCATCTGGTGACTCTTACTATTACTCAAGGAGGCTACCATCTAGACAAGAGTTTTAATCTCGACACAACGAATGAAGACATCGCACACGATTTGCAAAATCCTTCCACTCCAACTACTGCAATTGGCTTTATCGTAGAGGCGCTGCGGCGACGACGCGATCGCAAAATGACCCCCTTCACCACACTTTCTTGCGACAACCTCCCAAGAAATGGGGAGATCCTGCGAAAAGCAGTGCTAGCTTACGCTGAAGAGATCGATCCTCAACTTGCAGAATACATCAGGGATAACGCCACGTTCCCTAATTCAGTGGTAGACAGGATTGTGCCTCAAGAACAGGAATCCGACTATAACTACCCCAGCCGACTGTTGCAAGTTCGCGATCGCGCACCCATTGTAACCGAACCATTTTGGCAGTTTGTCGTGGAAGACAAATTCACAGGCGATCGCCCCAAGTGGGAAGATACGGGGGTGATTATGACTAGCGACATCACTCCCTTTCTGTATATGAAGTCCAGATTCTTGAATGCAGTACACTCCTTCATAGCCTGCTTAGCTGTAAGAGCAGGTATAGAGTATATGCACGAGGCGATCGCCCTACCGGAATTCCAGTTGTTTACTCGGCATCTCATGGACGATATCACAGCAGCAACACCAGTGCCTCGCCAGATGTGCGAACAATATAGGGAGCAGGTGTTACTAAGGCTAAGTAACGAGGATCTTCCCGATACTACTGAGAGAATCTCTTCAGAAACAGCGAGGAAAGTAGGCAAGTATATATTTCCGATACTTGAGGATGCTTATAGCCGAAAAGTCAGCATGAAGCGGATTATACTTCCTGTTGCAGCGTGGCTTCTTGCAGTCAGAGAGGAGGCGAGCGAGTCTGGTCAGCCCTATCATGCCAAGGATACCCAAAGCGCAATTACAGCGATTCAAGAAGGCGCACTAATTAGCGGGATTCTGGGATTGGAGAATTGCGAACAGACAGAGCTCGTAGATAATGAATGCCTCCAAGCTTTGCGAGATCTCCAGACCCAAGGACTATTGACTACGCTTAAAAATTACAGTGAGGGAGGTCTTTTGAATGAAACCGTTTCAGCATGATTTGGTGGTGCTTTTCGATCATGACGGAACTGTCGTTGATAGTGAAATCATCGCACTTGAGAGCGCGTGGAGGCTGACAAATGAAGTGGCTCGTGAGTTCCGTGGCGCTCAACACTATGAGCTTGAGGACTTTGTTAAAAGCTTCGCCGGGAAACCCTACAGGGAAATACTCAAAAAGATTTACCCAGACTCATTAACCAGTCTTAATGAGCGGGATATTGACAGGCTAGTCGCTGAAGAAGAAAAGAGAGCGATCGAACGGCTTACTATAGAGGCAAAAGCGACGGAAGGAACGCCCCAAGTGCTGTCTTCCCTGCGCGACGACGGATTTGAATATGCGCTAGTAAGTAACAGCAGCTTACAGCGGCTGAGTGCTTGCCTTTGTGCTGCTGCCCTGACCGACTATTTCCCAAGCGAGCAGGTATTTAGCGCTCACGACTCTCTCCCGGTTCCGCGTCCCAAGCCACTTCCTGACATCTACCTATATGCAGTGAAATGTCTGGACGCACAAGTTTCCGATTGCGTGGCAATTGAAGATTCTATCAGTGGGATAAGGGCTGCCGTTGCCGCTGGAATTGGGCAGATTATCGGTTATGTAGGGGGAACTCATATCAGCGAGGATGAACGAAGCAGCCGTGCAGATGCTCTTGAGTCGGCTGGTGCCCACCAAGTTATCGAGCGGATGCACGATCTGATCGGGCTATTATCAGCAATCCCAGTGTAAGGACAGGGGGCATCAGGCGATCGCTTGATGCCCTTAGTTAGGATAGTGAAAAATGGCGTTGCTGAATATCAAGAATTCTGGGCCATCGAACGCTTCACCTTATGAATCCAACCTTGGCTCAGACTCAACACCTGCGAATAAGACAAGTCCGTATCTAACACCAAATCAAACACAGACGGCTTAACTAAACGGGGAAACCATCGATGGAATAGCCTTCCTATCGTCAACCGCAAGAAAAACTCAACCACCAACAACTTCGTGCGAGGAAACGAATAATTTGATAACTCTTGCAAGGCATGGGCATCCGGGACTCGCTGCTGTGAAAACTGCGGCAAAACCTTCCCCCAATCATCCCCATACTGGTCCAACAATTGTCCCAAAATCAGCACATCTTCTAACGAAGAATTACACCCCTGCCCAATCGAGGGAGACACCGCATGAGCAGCATCGCCAATCAGCAACACACTATCGCCCTCATGAAAGCGATCGCAGCGTACCGTTAGCACCTTTGCCACTGGACGCTTCAACAACGCTTCCGCTTCTTCCCACGACATCAACTGACCAAACAGCGGGAAATTTTCCTCAAAAAATGCCTTGATTTCTTCTTTCGTGGATAATCCTTCTAGGGGATTAGTCTGTGCATCAAAAATAATCACGCCATTCAACTGATCTCCTAGCTGGGGTACCATCAGCATCCGGGTTTTATTATTCAAATTCCAGGCATGGATTTTATTCCGTTCTAACTCCACTCCAGCAGTCGGATTGAGCCGACTTAAAAACACAGATTTATAGGCATCTGGAACATAGCTTTGGGAACACGGCAAGCCTGCATTCTCGACTAAATAGTCTCGAATTTGCGATCGCGCCCCATCAGCACCCACCAGTAGATCGTAGTGAACGGTAAAGCTATCTCCTTCTGAAGGTTTCAACCTTACGGTTTTAGCCGTTGCATCCACAGCCGTACATTCACAGTTGAAATGTACTTTAACCTGATTCGGACTAGAGGTTTCGGTTAATTGCTTCAACAGAATCGTCACGAGGCGATTGCGATCGATTGTGAGAACCGGATTTTCGCGAGGAATCCGTCGGGCTTTGCCCTTTTTCCGATAAATAATCGTCCCGTGACAGAACACACTTTGAGCGGCGATCGCCTCCTCTAAGCCAGCAATGGCTCGAATGGCTTTTCTGCCTCGTTCCTGAAGCGAGAGCGGAAATGTGCGGTTTCCAGAAACATCAGTCAACCGAGGATCGGGACGACGTTCATAGATATCAATATGGTAGTTGCCCCGACGCCATAAATAATGTGCCAGTAGCAGTCCAGCCGGACCCGATCCAATGATCACAACGTTTTGAACCATAGGGGTTTACTGAATAGGATGAGTTGATGTACCCAACTTTATTATGCTTCCCCCCAGAACCCCGACTTCTGAATCACATTGATTCAGGGCAATCAGGGTTTCAACAAAGAAGTGGGGGTCTGGGTTGTCTTTTCATCTGCGATCGGCAACCCCTGAAAAGTTAGATCTTCTCAAGAATAGCTTGGGCGACAACTTCATCGGCGATCGGTTTTGCGATCGACTTGCCATGCAGATCCGCCAAAATAGAGTCCACCTTTTTCAACCATCCTGCCATACTGATAATCAGCCGTCATCACAAGGTCATACATTAAGATGAACAGCAATACCAGCACAGACTCAACAATCAAGCTGAATCAAGCATCCCTGTCTCTTTTACCTGGAAACGTTCGCGTACCCAAGTACGATCGCCATCAAATTACTAATGGAATTGTGCATATTGGGGTTGGTGGATTTCATCGATCGCACCAAGCACTCTATCTCGATGATTATTTCCATCAGAATCCTGGTAGTGACTGGGGAATCTGTGGGGTTGGATTGCTTGACAATGACTATGACAGGCGAATACGGGATGCCCTTCAACCCCAAGATTGTTTGTATACCTTAGTTGAGCGATCGCTAGAAGGCGATCGCGCTCGGATCATTGGTTCAATTACTCGATATCTATTTGCACCAGACAATCGTCAAGCAGTTATTGAAGCATTAGCAGATCCCCAATGCCGAATTGTTACTCTAACGATCACTGAAAGCGGCTACTACTACATTGAAGGAAGTGGCAATTTCGATGTCAACCACCCGACGATGCAGCACGATTTGCAACATCCTGACCAACCAATTGGGACATACGGTTTTTTGACAGCCGCACTCTCCAAGCGGCGTCAACAGGGGTTGGCACCCTTTACAGTCTTATCCTGCGACAATATCCAGGGCAACGGCAACATGGTGCGGAAAATGCTAACAACATTTGCCCAAATGCGCGATCGGGATTTAGGAAGTTGGATTGCTGAACACGTTGCGTTTCCCAACTGCATGGTCGATCGCATTACTCCGCTGACAACCCCAGCAGATATCCAAATGGTGGCCCAACAGTTTGGTATTGATGATGCGTTTCCATGCGTCGCGGAACCTTTCACCCAGTGGGTAATCGAAGATACCTTTTGTGCAGGCAGACCCGATTGGGAATCCCTTGGCGTACAGATGACTAAGGATGTTCATCCCTATGAAATGATGAAAATTCGGCTGCTTAATGCCAGCCATATGCTGATAGGCTATCTCGGCTCTCTGGCAGGTTATAACTACGTTTATGAAGTCATGGCTGATCCCTTATTTGTGCAAGCAGTCGCTAACCTGATGGATGAGGTGACACCAACGCTTCAACCCGTTCCTGGGATTGATTTAGACGATTATAAAAAGACTTTAATTGAACGGTTTTCCAATCCCAAAATTCGCGATCAGCTTCCACGCCTGTGCCTGAATGGATCGGCCAAAATTCCTAAGTTTGTTTTGGGTTCGATCCGCGATAAATTAGAACTTGGAGGTGCGATCGATTACCTAAGTTTGACGATCGCTGCTTGGTGTCGATACATCAATAGTCATGATGAACAAGGGCAACCTATTCCCATTGATGACCCATTAGCAGACATCCTCACTCAACGCGCCAGTTTGAGTGAATTAGATCCCAGACCATTACTGGGCCTATCTGAAATTTTTGGAGATTTAGTACAGTCGCCACGTTTCGTTGAGGCTGTTGGTGACCAGTTGCGTAGTTTGCATGAGTTTGGTGCTAAAGGAACGCTAGCCCGATTGTTGTAGGCAGCATCCGCCTCGGTAAGGAAACTTATTTGACACTGCTACGGCTGCACTACGTTAGGAATGAGAATTAAATAACTTACAATGCGTGATGGTTCTTGTGGGATGGGCGTCCCGCCCGTCCAGAAAGGGCGGGCGTCCCGCCCAACCCATACTCCCCACTTTCAAGAGTGTAAATTATTTAATTCGCGATCCTTAAAGCCGTGGGATTCTCGCGTCTAGCCCAGCTCTATGTCTACGAGTGCAAAGGGAAATTCAGCCGCCAATACAGCGCAATATTTATTGATGTCATTCTTGCCTATCTTCCCTCTGGCCAAAGCATCTATCTTAAGGCTGATTCTCCTCAGTGAGTAACTCAGGTTCAATGGAGAAGACCGTGTATGCAGACGGATGAATCTTCATGAAGCGCGACGCCACAGGCAAGTTTGTTAGCAATTGGAACTCGGAGACGAAACAACGAGTGAGCGTATCTCTGACTAATACAGCATGGCGATCGCTCGATAAAGAGGCTCACAGGCGAGGAATTTCTCGCTCTGAAGTCATTGAACGCTTTGCCCGCACTCTTACTCTTGAAGGCGAACAGTTGTTCCCTGTCCAAGAAACGGAGGGCAATGTGGCAACAATTCTGGAAAGCATTACGGATGCTTTTGTCGCCTTCGATCGCGACTGGCGCTACACTTACGTGAATCGGGCGGCGGCTCAAATCCTGCACAAAACACCAGAAGAGCTACTGGGAAAGCACGTTTGGAATGAGGTTTTTCCTGAGCTGGTTGGTGCAATTCCCTATCGAGAACTCCATCGGGCAATGACGGAACAGGTTCCTGTTTCCTGGGAAGAATTTGGGGAATCTGTCCAGCGTTGGATAGAGGCGAAGGCCTATCCCTCGACGGCAGGAGTAGCAGTTTATTTTCGCGATATTACAGAACGCAAGCAAGCAGAGGCAGAACGAGAACGGTTATTGCACGAGCTGGAAATTGAACGCGCCCGATTTGAAGCCGTTTTACGACAAATGCCTGCGGGTGTAATGATTGCCGATGCAGCATCTGGTAAGTTGGTTCTGGCGAACGAACAAGCTAAGCAGATTGTTGGATATGGCTACGAACAATCGCTTAAGCTTAACGAGTATGATCCCGTCGTTTCATACATTCCACTTCGTTCTAATGGTCAGCCCTATGCCCATGAAGATATGCCCTTAGCGCGATCGCTAAAAACAGGTGAGGTCGTTACAAACGAGGAGATGGAAATTGATCGAAATGATGGTAGCCGCATTTTCATTAACGCCAACTCAGCACCGATTTTAGATAAGCAGGGGCAGATTGTTGCAGCCGTTGTTATCTTCCAAGACTTGACGGATTACAAACAAGTTGAACAGTCATTACGAGAGAGCCAAGAACGCCTGCAATTGGCATTAACGGCGGCTCAGATGGTGGTCTGGGATATGGATTTGCCGACCAATCAGGTAGTGTGTTCTGCTAATGCTCTAGACGTTTGGGGTTTTCATGAAGGCACAGGAGAAGGCTTTTTTGCGCTCATTCATCCAGACGATCGACAACGGGTGATCCAAGCGGCTCAAGGGGCAATTGCTGGACAACAGTCCTATGTGCAGGAGTACCGGGTAATTAGTCGGGACGGAGTTGTGCGCTGGCTCAACAGTCAGGGACAAGTCTATCTGGATGCAACGGGGCGAGGAGTTCGCATGGTTGGCGTTTCGGTTGACATCACAGAACGCAAACAGATCGAAGCAGAGCGCGATCGCCTTTTAAAACGAGAACAATCTGCCCGACGGTCAGCAGAAAGCGAACGCAAGCGGTTGCATGACATCCTGATGCAATTGCCGGCCATGATAGGAATTGTTAAAGGTCCCGATCTTGTGTATGAATTTGCCAATCCCACCTATCAGCAAGGGGCTGGGCGCACTCCAGACATGATCGGGAAATCAATGCGGGATGTTTTCCCGGAACTAGAGGGGCAAATTTACTTTGATGTCATTGAGCGCGTTTACCGGACGGGAGAAACATTTATTCGGAATGAATCGCCTGCTTACTGGGATAAAAACGGTGATGGTGTGTTGGAAGAGGGATTTTTCAACTGCATCTGTCCGCCTTGGCGGGATGCAGAGGGAACCATTCAAGGCGTGTTGATTTATAACGTTGAAGTGACAGCCCAGGTGCGGGCAAGGCAACAAATTGAACAACTGCTCAAGAACCTCCAGCAGAAAGAAGAAATTCAACAATTCCTAATCGAATTGAATGAGGGGATTCGTGCCATTCAAGACTCGAAGGAAATTATGTGGCGGGTGGTTTGTGCTACAGGGCAACACTTTAGTGTCACTCGCTGTACCTACGGCGAAATTGATCCAACGCAGGAATATGTCATTGTCGATCGCGATTATTGCAATGGTGTAATCAGCGTGGTGGGTAGACATCACCTAGATTCGTTTGGCCCAGAACTCATTGCTGAATTAAAGCAGGGCAGAACAATTGTCGTGGATGATGTCGATCGCGATCCTCGGACTGCCGGATCGGGGGCGGCTGCCTTTGACGCAATCCAAACCAAGTCTCTGCTATGTGTTCCATTGGTGAAAGAGGGGAAATTTGTCGCATTGTTGGTGTTGCACCATGTCTCTGTTCGCCACTGGACGGAGGAAGATGTGGTGCTGATGGAGCGAATTGCTGAAAAAACCTGGCTAGCCGTGGAGCGGGAGCGGGCAGAAGAGGAATTGCGAGAAAGTGAAGCTCATCTGCAACTGGCGCTGAAGGTCGGACGCATGGGAACGTGGGACTGGGATATGCAGACCGATGCCTTGCTTTGGTCAGAAGGACATTTCATGGTACTCGGTCTGCAACCCAATGAGTCCGAACCCTGCTATGAGGTTTGGGCAAATCGGGTTCATCCTGATGACCTAGCACAAACCAATGCAAAACTTCAGCAAGCCATAGCAGAGAAGAAGGAGTATCACCATGAACATCGCCTGCGTTGGCCTGATGGCTCGATTCACTGGGTTGAAGCCAGAGGACAGTTTACTTATGATTCTCAGGGAAATCGCAAGCACTCGATCGGAGTTGTCATTGATATCACAGAACGCAAGCAAGCAGAAGAGGCGTTGCGTCAAGCCCTACAAAAGCTCAACTTCCATGTTGAAAACTCTCCAATGGCAGTCGTTGAATGGAATCGAGACTTTCAAATCATTCGGTGGTCTGCTGGTGCAGAGCGCATTGTGGGCTGGAAAGCCGAAGAAATTCTAGGCAAATCTTTAACAGAGGTACCTTTTGTCTTTGAGGAAGACCTCGCATCGGTGACTGAAGTCTGCCAACGGCTGGTCTATGGTGAAGAACCCCATATTTTTTCATACAACCGCAATTACACGAAAGATCGCAACATTGTGCATTGCGACTGGTATAACTCCAGTCTCAGGGACGAATCGGGACGGATGATTTCGGTGCTATCGCTGGTGCTGGATGTGACGCAGCGCAAGTATGCAGAACAAGAACGAGAACAACTGTTAGAACGCGAGCGCCTCGCACGATCCGAAGCCGAAGCCGCACAGCGCCAACTGGAAACCATCTTTGAAACATCACCCATTGGACTTGCTCTGTTAGATTCCGAGCAGCGATTTATTGCTATTAACGAAGCATTAGCAGAAATTAATGGATTAACCCGCGAGCAACACTTAGGCTATTCAATTCCAGATATTTTTGGTCAGTCCGATCCAAAATTAGTTGAAGTCTTCCATCAGATTTACGCCACAGGGAATCCTTTCATTTCACCGAATTTTGCGGTGAATGTTCCCGGACGCTGCGATCGCCGTCCCGGTTACTACAACGTTTACTATCTTCCAACTGTTAACTCAAATGGTCAGGTCGAAGGCATTCTCGTGTATGTGGTAGATGTGACGGAACGGGTGCAGTTAGAGCTTGCCCAACGCTTTCTCTCTGAGGCAAGTGCGGTGCTGGCATCCTCACTCGATTATCAAACTACTTTGGAGCGAGTCGCGCAGCTTACAGTGCCGGAATTAGCTGACTGGTGTACGGTTCACATGATAGAAGAGGATGGTGCGATCGAGCAGATTGCTGTTGCTCACATCGACCAGGCTAAACTGGAATGGGCATATCAGATTAGAGACAAGTATCCGCTGAACCCGGATGACCCTCGCGGTGGTGCATACACCTTGCGAACTGGGCAATCTGATTTCGTGCCGGATATTCCCGATGAACTATTGGTACAGGCAGCGCGTGATTCAGAGCATTTAGAGATGCTGCGGCAGGTTGGATTCAGCTCTGTAATGACGGTGCCACTAAGGACTCAGGCACGAATTCTAGGGGTCATTTCCTTTATCTGTGCCGAATCTGGACGACGGTATACCTCAGCAGATTTGCAACTGGCAGAGGAATTGGCGCGTCGTGCTTCCTTGGCGATCGACAATGCTCAATTATACCGATTGGCTCAACGCGATCGCGCAAAAGCAGAAGCCGCTAACCGAATTAAAGACGAATTCTTGGCTGTGTTGTCCCACGAGTTGCGATCGCCCCTCAATCCGATTCTGGGCTGGACAAAATTGCTACGAGGTGGGCGACTCGATGCCACAAAAACCCAGCAAGCCCTGGAAACGATCGAACGCAACGCCAAGCTGCAAGCTCAATTAATTGAGGACTTGTTGGATGTCTCGCGCATTCTGCAAGGAAAAATGACCTTAAACGTCGCGAGTGTGAATCTAGCAGCAACGATTGAAGCCGGTCTGGAAACGGTACGACTGGCAGCCGAAGCCAAACACATTCAAATCCAGACCAGGTTTAATCCTATTTCAGGAACGGTTTCAGGTGATACGAATCGCCTCCAACAGGTAGTCTGGAACCTCCTTTCCAATGCTGTGAAATTCACCCCAGCCGGAGGACGAATCGAGGTGCAACTAGAGCAAGTTGGCACCTATGCTCAGATTCAAGTCAAAGATACTGGAAAAGGCATCAGTCGAGACTTCTTACCCCATGTGTTTGACTACTTCCGTCAAGAAGATGGCACAACGACTCGACAATTTGGCGGATTGGGATTGGGGCTGGCGATCGTCCGTCATTTTACCGAACTGCATGGAGGAACGGTTCAAGCAGACAGCTTAGGACAGAACTTAGGGGCTACATTTACCATCCAGCTACCGTTAAACATCGTAGAGGCGGAACCCTCTTCTGATGACAAGCACCGAGAAAGTGCGACAGACTTAGCAGGTATTCAGGTCTTGGTTGTGGACGACGATGCAGATATGCGGGATTTGGCAGCATTCAGCCTAATGCAATCTGGCGCACAAGTTACGACAGCCGCTTCCGGTGCACAGGCGTTGACTCTCCTAAATCAATCTGTCCCCGATCTGCTGTTATGTGACATTGGGATGCCAGAGATGGATGGTTATGCCCTGATTCGGCAAATTAGAAAGTGGTCACCTGAACAGGGCGGCACGATTCCTGCGATCGCACTTACTGCCTATGCTGGAGAAATCAATCAGCAGCAAGCCTTAGCAGCAGGATTTCAGATGCATATCTCCAAGCCTGTTGAACCTGATGAATTGGTAAAAGCGATCGCCCGTTTACTGAGACACTAAATGATTTGAGGATTAGCTATCATGCTGCTTGGCATAGATTTAGGAACAGGCTCTGCTAAGGCATTGCTCCTAGCGACAGACGGAACCACTATAGGTGAAGCA
This sequence comes from Microcoleus sp. B5-D4, assembly GCF_036705145.1. Lineage (NCBI taxonomy): Bacteria > Bacillati > Cyanobacteriota > Cyanophyceae > Oscillatoriales > Microcoleaceae > Microcoleus > Microcoleus sp. B5-D4. Next base: position 46,229 of record NZ_JAUBTV010000045.1, read on the forward strand.
TCAACATCCTATCCTGTTCATGCACCCCAACCTGGATGGGCTGAGTCGGAACCAGAAGATTGGTGGTTAGCTGTTGCCTCGGCTGTTAGGAAGGCAGTGGGAAATCATGCCGATCGAGTACAGGCGATCGGACTTTCAGGGCAAATGCACGGTGTTGTCCTAGCTTCGGAGTCTGGTCAGCCCCTGCGCCCTGCTATCCTCTGGGCAGATACTCGCTCTAGTGCCACGCTTAACACTTATCATTCGATCGATGCGGCTATTCTAGAGCGCTTGGGCAACCCGATTACGGCTGGAATGGCCGGCCCCACTTTGTTGTGGCTACGAGAACACGAGGCTAATGTTTACACCGAAGCGCGTTGGGCACTCCAGCCCAAAGATTGGCTGCGGTTACGGATGACAGGAGAAGTCGCAACGGAACCATCTGATGCTAGCGGTACTTTGCTTTACGATGTTGTGTCGGATAACTGGGCTGGGGATGCAATCTTAGCCCTGAATCTACGTGGTGATTGCTTACCAAAAATTATCCCCTCTAGTGCGATCTCCGGCTACCTAACAACTATTGCTTCAGAGCATCTTGGCTTAAGAGTTGGCTTACCCGTTATTGCTGGTGCGGCGGATACGGCAGCGGCGGCACTTGGTAACGGACTACTAGAGCCTGGTTTGGTTCAACTAACCATAGGCACAGGCGCTCAAATCATTACACCTCGATCGCAACCAATTATCGATCGTCATGGTCGTACCCATCTCTATCGAACCGCCCTCCCTAACCAGTGGTACACCCTTGCAGCAATGCAAAATGCCGGGTTAGCGCTTGAGTGGGTGCGAGGTATCCTCGGCTTAAGCTGGCAGGAAGTCTATACTAAAGCATTTTCTGTTCCCCCAGGATGTGAAGGGTTGACATTTTTGCCCTACCTCACGGGTGAGCGAACTCCACACCTTGATCCATATATACGTGGGGCATGGGTGGGGCTGGGACTTCATCACACACAGGCGCACTTGATGCGGGCAGCTTTAGAGGGAGTTGCTTTTGCCTTGCGACAAGGTTTTGAGGCACTTGAGGCAACAGGTTTTAAAGCGACAGAACTGCGTTTAGCTGGCGGTGGAACTGCAGAAATGCCTTGGAAACAATTACTGACCGATGTATTGAGAATACCCCTCTATGCAACTACAGTTGCTGCGGCTTCTGCGCGTGGTGCTGCTCTACTGGCGGGTATAGGAATTGGCATATACGCAGATGCTAATGACACGCTCAAACTAACAGCCGCACCAACGCTTGCTGCCACTCCCCAATCAGTTGATCCAATCCTAGAAGAGGCTTGGTTTCGATATCAATCCCTTTATCCACGACTTAAAAAAATGTGATAGCAGTTATGCCTAAAGGAGGACGTGCTAGAAGCTAGCTACAAATTATTCTTAAGCTAAGACTGCTTAAGAGCAGCCAAATGAAATTACTAAGTTTACTACAAGAAGAGGTAGATATTACATGAATATATTAGCTGGAATTAAGCTACCAAAATCAGCCGAGGCCTCGGATGTATATATACGGTGTAATGAATCTGCATCTATAAACTACCAGGAAGATGACAAAAAAGTTGTTTTATCTCAGGGTGGTGTTGTCTCCTCAAATTCTTACTTTAATTCGTTTTACGAGAGATATTATACTCAATATACAACTCTTAGCTCTATCTACTACTTGCTGAAACTTGAAGGCGATTTTAAGGTTTCTGTTTACCGAGAATTTGATGGGCAAAAAAACAAAGAAATAATTTCTGAAGAAAGCTTTGAGAAATGTCAATTCTCTGATCCTGTAAAACTCTCACCAATAAATCTCCTTCAAGGCAAAAAAGCGGGCAGAATATATTTTGAAATAACTTGTTCTAGTGAACAGGGTGAATTTAAAGGGGCATGGATAGCAACTGATCAAAGTAAAACTAGAGAAGCATCCTTGGGGATTGTAATTTGCACTTTTAAAAAAGAGGACTTCATACAAAATACATTAAATGCAATTTTTCAAGATGAATTACTAGAAACCAAGGACTTTAAAGTATTCGTTGTTGATAATGGTAGAACTTTAGATGAAGCTGATTTTGGAAAGCCAAAACTGAGGCTAGTTCCTAATATAAATGCTGGTGGAAGCGGGGGCTTTACCAGAGGGTTGGTGGAAGCTTTAGAGGAAAAAAAATATTCTCACTTTTTGCTTATGGATGATGATATAGAGTTAGAAAGTGAATGTATTTATAAATTATTTCCTTTGTATGAATACGCCAATTCTGATTTTGCTGTAGCGGGTGGACTGCTAAATTTACAGAAAAAGCATATCTTGTATGAAGCAGGAGCATCGTACAACGCCTATTCTAAAACTAGAGGATTTGGGCCTGGGGCATTAATTGCTTTAAATTATAATATCGATTTACGAGATTCTAATTCTCTCAACAGGTTGCTCAAGGAAGAAGATGTAGACTATGGCGGATTTTGGTTTTTCTCTTTTTCTAAGGAACTTGTTGAACAAACTCAATTACCGCTGCCTTTATTTATCAAAATAGATGATGTAGAGTTTGGTTTAAGAATAAAAGAGTTGGGCAATAACATTGTAGCTTTTCCATCAATGGCGGTGTGGCATCAACCAGCCGCGGCCAAGAATGTAAATTGGGAAAATTATTATTATATCCGCAATGATTTAATAGCTTATTCCATCCATTATTCTCCAGAATATATGGCTGCAGTTGAGCATTTGACAAAAGTAATACTTCAGGCTTTAGCAAAATTTGATTATAATCATGTAGAGATGGTTGTAAAAGCTTTTGAAGACTATCTAAAAGGGCCAGATTTTATCAAAAATTCTGATCCAGAAACCTTTCACATGAGCATTGTAAACCTTAGTAAAAGCTATAATAACCAAAATGAGGTAGATAAATTAGCTGGTACTAACCTTTTGACTAGGTGGTTTAAAGTTGCTGCTGAAGGTATTAATGAATGGTCATCCGTAAGTGAAAAATGGAAAACTGCTTCAAAGGAGATGACATCTACTATATTTTGGCAGCAATACCTTGGGCTAAAGAAATAGAATTGACCGCCTCCACTGGTTAATGGTGGACAGCTTCCATCGCCAGCAACTCAACGATTCACAACAAAAGCGCCTTGGGATTAATTGTGGTAGTTGACACTCTCCCGTCACAGCGTAGGGCTGTTTCGGGGCAACCACGGGGAGTAGGGGTCGGATTGCCCCTACGGAAAATCAGGCTTTTGTAGTTTCGGGGCAACCACGGGAGGATTGCCCCTACGGAAAATCAGGCTTTTGTAGTTTCGGGGCAACCACGGGGGGATTGCCCCTACGGAAAACCAGGCTTTTGTAGTTTCGGGGCAACCACGGGAGGATTGCCCCTAGGCAAAACCAGGCTTTTGTAGTTTCGGGGCAACCACGGGAGGATTGCCCCTACGGAAAATCAGGCTTTTGTAGTTTCGGGGCAAC
>NZ_JAUBTV010000045.1:49797-59471 GCF_036705145.1 Microcoleus sp. B5-D4
CCTACGGAAAATCAGGCTTTTGTAGTTTCGGGGCAACCACGGGGGGATTGCCCCTACGGAAAATCAGGCTTTTGTAGTTTCGGGGCAACCACGGGGGGATTGCCCCTACGGAAAATCAGGCTTTTGTAGGGGCGGTGCCCCCGTGCCCGCCCTCACCCACAGATGATTTCATGGGTATTTCAGGCATCGGGGCAACCACGGGGGGTTTGCCCCTACAAGAGAATGAAACCGCCCTGCCACATTAGGGCATTCTCACTTTCTGATATCCAATGAAAGCCAATTTACTGCTGATTGCAAGCTTATAGACGGCAATAGCAGCATTTAGAAAACCAGTTTTTGAGATGTTTCGGATTAATTAAATAAGCGTGCGAAGTGCGACCAGGATTTGGTATCAGATGAAAGCAACTTGAGTTAAATGATGACATAATCTTCGCCCAAAACAACTTGATTGACCTGTGGTTCCGGCTCTATTGGGTCGCTGTAATGAGTCTCAATGTGTTGGATGAAACTTTCCCGATAAGCTTTGAGATGCGAGTTAAGTGCTTCGATATCCTGTTCTCCTGTCGCGTAACCCCTCTCTTTTCGGAAGTGACCGGATTCCTTAACAAAAGCCATGTCTACTTGCCACAAAGCCTTATCAATCGGGCGATAGGACAAATCAACAATATCGTAAGCTGCAAATCCTTGAGACTTCATAAAACTCATTACCTCATACATCTGACCAAACAAAGTAACTTCTACAATTACATATTCAGTCTGCTGCAAAATCTCAGTTGCTCCCGCTAAAACATTTAATTCCTGTCCGTCTACATCAACTTTAATTAAATACGGGCCTGGCAAATTTCTTTCCCTGCATATTCCATCCAGCGTAATTGCTGGTATGTTTCTCAAATAAGGATCGCTGCTGTCAGTAACGCGATTTTCAGAAAGTGAAGAATGCACCATACCGGGACTGACGTTGAGGGTGAAAACTCCCGATTGTTTGCTCGCGGCTGCAATAATGTATTCTGCACTTTTGAGCTTGCGGCAAATTTTGGCTAGATAAGGTTCATTTTCGGCTATCGGCTCAATTAGCAAATGTCGCGAATCGGGGAAAGTTTCGTAAAGGTTAAAAGTTCCCAATGCGGCACCGACATCAATCACAGTTCTTGGTTGAAAACCTAACTTTTTAGCCAGCAGCAAGCTGCCTGACATCGAGTTTCTGAGAATTCCTGTTTGTTGTTGGCTCACAATTTTTTCCAGATTTCAATGTGGATATAATTAATATTATGTCTTGCAGCAGAGTTATTGTATGTCCGAATAAAGAAACGAAGCAATGGCAAACCTCCGCGATTGCTTCCCTGCGGATCGCAATGACAGAAATAGGTTTCAACTGAGATATTGCACCATTCTCAATCAGTTTTTTAGGAATAGGCATCTTGCCTGTTCCACGAGTAAATTTTCTTGTGGAACAGGCCGGAAAGCCTGTTAAGCGAGAATGGTGCAAGATGTGAGTTTCAACCCAACCTGCTATTATTTCGTGGATTTCTGCGCTTTGTTTTCCGGTTCTACAGATTGCAAAGCTTCGTCGAGAATTGCCCGTGCTTCTTCGGCTTTACTTCTAGCTTCTCGATAGCGGACATTAGCTTGAGCGAAGTTTTTGAGAACCTTGAAACCATCTTTCAAACGACCAATTTCCTCGGCAGTCACAGCCTCATCTGTAAACAAAATGTCGATCGCCGCCCGGATTTTGAGTGCTTCTTCGCGGGATTCCATGACTTTCAATTTGAGACTTGCCAAATTGCTCAAAATCTGCACGGCTTCAGTAATCGCGTCCTCGCCGTCAGACGCAGCATCTTCGATATCCTTAACTTCAACAAACTGCTTGGGCCCAAATCCCTCCACGAGTTCCGTAGGCAGCTTGCCCTCATCCATGAGATCCATCAGCCGATCCATCGCTTCTTCCCGGGCTTTGGCTGAATCTTTCCCCTTGACAGTTAAAATAATTTCGGGGCTTTGAGGAAGTGTATAGCGAACCATATTTTGACAGCCTGTGCGCGAAAACAATTGAATGATATTTTATCTTTATTTGATCGCCAGTTGCAGCTATCAATCTGCTCCATTACCAACCGCTTGCCAAAACTTGACACATATATAGCAATCCTCAGTGAGTCGTAAATTTTTTACCCCACCCCAACCCTCCCCGAACTCGCTCGCTTGGGAGTAAGAAATTCACAAATGATGCGAGGATTGCTATATACACTCAAAAGGAACCCTCGACAATGAAAGATAAATTTCTTAACTTTCTCAACTTGCTTTTAGTAGCTGATGTGTTTTTCGTTTTTGCCATTTTTGGGTGGTTTGTGATCGCAGTAGCAGGTCGATCGACCGGGGTGAATCTCGGTTTTGATTTGTGGTACAGTCTGTGGCAGCCCGTATTTAATCCCGCCCTGGGAATTCTTATGGGCGGTGCTATTCTCAGCGGTATAATTAACCAAGTTTCTAAACGCCTCAATCCCAAGTAAAATTGATGTTTTGTTGGAGACGGTGATTGGCGATCGTACTTAGTTGCCGATCGAACTTGTGGAATGCTTCAGAGATGAGGCACTCAATTAGGTCGATGAAGCTTGAAAATACATAAGTAGTCAAAAACGAGTGAAACGCTCCCCAAAGGAGCGATATCTTATCAAAGCAATCACAAAAGTTATGATAGCTTTACATTCTGTTACAGAGTAAAGTTTATTTTCGCCTACCTATTTACGTCAAAAATCAGGATTGGACGATCGGGATCTAAAAATATCAACTCATGTTCTAAGGAACAAAAGTCGGGCATTATGGGAGAACAAAAATGTATCGGTATCCTCACTAGCGGGGGTGACTGTGCAGGCTTAAACGCAGTTATTCGAGCCGTTGTCTACCGCGCAACGGGAACTTACAATTGGAAAGTGATGGGGATTCGTCAAGCCACCAACGGATTGATGAGTCGTCCCCCTGAAGCAATTCCCTTGGATATTGAGAAAGTAGACTCGTGGCTCACCATTGGCGGTACGATGCTAGGTACGACAAATAAGGGCGACCCTTTTGCTTTCCCGATGCCGGATGGGACTCTACGCGATCGTACTGAGGACATTATCGAAGGCTATCATCAACTAGGTCTGGATGCCTTAATTGGCATTGGTGGCGATGGCAGTCTCGCCATTCTCAGGAAGATTGCTCAACACGGCAATTTGAATTTAGTGGCTATTCCTAAAACAATTGATAATGATGTGGGAATTACCGAGCGTTCCATCGGTTTTGATACTGCGGTCAATATTGCGACTGAAGCACTCGATCGCTTGCATTTTACTGCGGCAAGTCACAGTCGCGTCATGATTGTTGAAGTCATGGGACGCGACGCGGGACATATTGCGATCAGTGCCGGAATTGCTGGGGGAGCTGATATAATTCTGATTCCCGAAATCCCTTACAAAATTTCCCAAATCTGCGCCCAAATCCAAGAACGCCAAGACCGGGGAAAAAACTACTGTTTAATTATAGTAGCGGAGGCAGTTCGCACTGAAGAAGGCGAGTTAGTAATGCACACAAATCGCTTAGGTCAAAGTCGATTAGGCGGAATTGGTCAGTATTTAGCTGATACAATTTCTGAGTGCAGCGGTGCAGAAACTCGCGTCACTGTTTTGGGACATATTCAACGCGGAGGAACTCCTTCATCGTTAGAAAGATTAGTTGCTTCTGCTTTTGGCGTCGCAGCAGTTGATTTAATTGCCGAAGAGAAATACGACTGCATGGTATCTTGGCAAAAGCGGGAAGTTGTGAGCGTTCCTCTGGAAGATGCGATCGCCAAATACAGACCTGTAGACTTCGATGGTACTCTGGTTAAAACGGCTCGCGGTTTAGGGATTTGTCTGGGAGACTAAACAATTACCCGTCCGATTTCTTAAAGGTTTAGTCGGGGACGCACTCAGAACCACAAAACAGGGTTAACCAAGACTGAGGGTTTTAAGCCAGTGTATGGTCGTAAAAAAAACCAAGGTGATGACCGGCCGTGCTTCCAGGACTAAGATTAACCTGGAAGTAGTGGCGTTTCAACTATGATTAGTGTACCTTGCAATTAGTTCCGAGCGAGTATCGACCCAGAGCGCGATCGCACTCGGAACTACCAAATACCGCAACAAGTGGAAAGGTGAGAAATTGACACCATTTACTACACAAATTAGAGTGCGCCATTACGAAATGGACGCCCTCGGTCACGTCAATAATGCTGTCTACCAGCATTATTTAGAACACGCTGCGATCGAACATTTAGAACATTTGGGATTTACTCTCGATCGCTACCGGGAATTGGGCGGCGTCTTTGTAATGCGGCGGATAGAGATTGACTATTTGCGATCGGCAGCCGCGGGCGATCGATTGGAGATATCCACTTGGATCGAACAAATGCGCGGCCCGCGCGCTGTCCGCCGCTACGAAATTCGCTTGGCTGGAAGTGACGAAATATTGTTAAAAGCCGAGGCGCTTTGGGTTTGGGTTGAAGTTACCACCATGCGCCCGCGAGCAATTCCCAAACAAATAATTGATATTTTTGAATCACAATCTCAAGCATTACCAACCTAGAGAAAAAATCAACTATTATATTTGCAAAATCATGTAAAAATCTCTTGGTTTGTAGTGACGGCTTCAGTCCTTCATTCCCCCTTTGTAGAAGTACAAAAAGTTGATTGTCGCCCGGGCCGGAAATCCCGATCGCAAAAAGTCGGATCGCCCGCCTGCCAGTTTGGATGCCACAGAGGTACGATGGAATAGAGGGAGGGAGGCCAAGCCCGGTAAGGTTAAGCTTGGCGACAATACCCAGAGGAAGGGAAAAATGACACTTAACTTGCGGCGACCGATTTTGATAGGCGGAATAGGACTTTCAGCAGCGCTGTGGCTGCTGGAAACTCTACAGCATTCGGGTTCAGAAATGGGCGAAACGGCACTCATCGGCTTGGCTGCTGCCGGTGCGGGGTATTGGTGGTGGAAGCAACAATCCCCCAAACTGGAACTCGCACTCCCGCAACCCCTGGCGAACCGGGAAGCAGCCGAAAAAGCGATCGCGGCTTCAGAAACCGCAATTAAATTGCTGGCTTCAGAAGCTCAAAACTCCGCCGATCCTGCTAATCTAACAGCAAAGCTCGATCGGCTCAGAAGCGAATTAGATAGACAAGATTTACGGATTACCGTAACAGGGGGCAAAGCTGTCGGCAAAACTGCCTTAATTCAAGTTTTAAATTCTAATTGGGCCTCTCAACACCCGCAAAAGCTTAGTTTACAAGAAACAGCAGCGCTGTTTGCTAATACAAATGCCGATGCCAAAATCAACGGTGATTTAGTGCTGTTTGTGACAGCGGGCGACATCACAGATTCCGAATTTAAAACATTATCTCAGCTAGCGTCCGCAGGTCAGCGCGTGTTGCTAGTCTGGAACAAACAAGACCAATATTTGCCAGAACAGCAGTCGCAGGTTTTGAACTCTTTGCAGCAGAAAATGCAAGGAATATTGGGGACAGAAGAGATAATTGCGATCGCAGCTTCTCCCAATTCTATTAAAGTGCGCCGACACCAAGCGGACGGCACAGTTCAAGAACGGATAGAAAATCAAGTCTCTCAACTTGAGCCACTGACGGAAAGATTGACTAAAATCTTAACGGAAGAACGGCAACAGTTGGTCTGGGCGAGTGCAGTGCGGGAGGCTGCAAGTATAAAGTTAGAGGCAAAAACCTTATTAAATGCGGTCAGGCGCGATCGGGCAATTCCCATTATCGAACAATATCAGTACATCGCCGCCGCCGCCGTCTTTACTAACCCGGTTCCAGCTTTAGACTTGCTAGCAACAACCGCCATCAGTACCCAACTCGTAATCGACCTCGGCGCCATCTACCAGCAAAAGTTTTCCTTAGACCAAGCTAAGACAGTAGCGGCAACTTTGGCAAGTCAAATGTTTAAATTGGGATTAGTAGAAATGTCTACCCAAACTATTACTGGACTGCTCAAAAGCAATGCCGTCACCTACGTAGCAGGAGGCGCGGTGCAGGGAATTAGTGCAGCATATTTTACCAGAATAGCTGGACTGAGTTTAATTGAATATTTCCAAAGTCGAGAAGGGGAAAATGCTGCAATAGGCATTTTAAATATCGACCAGTTGACTAAAACTTTGCAAGCAGTATTTACGCAAAATCAGCAAGTTTCTTTCTTGCAATCTTTCGTCAACCAAGTGGCGAGTCGCCTTTCATCTCAGGTATCTGGGCCAGAAACCGTTAAGTCGGCGGTCAATTAAGTAAAATAAAGGAACAGGCTCTTGGGCCTGTTCCACAAGACAGTTTTTTTGTTGTGGAAGAACAGGCTTTCCGGCCTGTTCCACAAGACAGTTTTTTTGTTGTGGAAGAACAGGCTTTCCGGCCTGTTCCACAAAAAAATTTTTGTTATTGTGGAAGAACAGGCTTTCCGGCCTGTTCCACAAAAAAATTTTTGTTCTTGTGGAACGGGCATCTTGCCCGTTCAATATTTTTTGGAAAACTCAAAACTAAAAAATTATAAATTTATGAAAAATTGTATTAAAATAAGAAATAGGATTTATAATTCGACGATCAATTATACCTGCTTAAAAAAGCCGATCGCCAATGGCTGACAATTCCCTTCAAGAAAATCGCTTATCTCTTGCCCGCGCCAGTTTGCGCGAATCCCTGGCGCGCTATTCCCACCTGCGCCAAGGGAAAAAAAACTCGAATAATACAGAATTAGAAGCCGCGCTGCAATATCAGTTAGATATCTTAACTTCCACCTCAGAAAAACTAGACTACAACGTCATTCGCATTGCTACTTTCGGCTTAGTCAGCCGTGGCAAGTCAGCCGTATTAAACGCGCTTTTAGGTCACAAAATTCTGCAAACAGGCCCTCTCAACGGCGTGACTCAGTGGCCGCGTTCCGTGCGCTGGAGTGTGCCTTTATCCTTCCTTGACAGCGAGGAACCCCCCCAACCCCCCCTTGCCAAGGGGGGGCTTATGGAACCCCCCCTTGCCAAAGGGGGGAAAGGAGGGGTGCAAGTAGAATTAATCGATACTCCGGGACTTGATGAAGTTGGCGGCGAAGTGCGCGGCGAAATGGCGAAACAAGTAACTCGCCAAGCTGACTTAATTCTGTTTGTCGTTGCAGGCGATATCACCAGAACTGAATATCAAGCATTGTGCGAATTGCAAACAGCTCAAAAACCGGTGATTTTAGTTTTTAATAAAATTGACCTGTATCCAGAATTAGACAGAAAAGCTATTTACAAAAGTTTGCAAGCGCTGGGAAATTCTGAAGAGCTAGCAGCCGCTGCGGTAACAGAGGAAACAGATAGCGAAAATTTGTCCGATCGCCCAAACAACTCCTCCCATAAATCTACTGTAAAATCACCGCCTAAAACTTCCAAATCTTTAGAAATAGTCATGGTAGCTGCCGAACCAGCGCCGGTGCAAGTGCGGGTGGAATGGTCTGACGGAAGAGTCAGTCACGAATGGGAGTCGCCGCCCGCGCAGATAGACGAACTAAAACATAAAATTTTGACAATTCTTAACAGAGAAGGTCGATCGCTCCTCGCTCTAAATGCTTTAGTTGAAGCTAGAGATGCCGAAGCAAACATTGCCCGTCACGTTCTCAAATTGCGACAAACAGAAGCCGAAGATTTAATCTGGCAATTTGCAAAATATAAAGCTTTGGCTGTCGGTTTAAATCCAGTGGCATTCTTGGATGTAATGGGAGCAAGTGTCGCAGATTTAGCCTTAATTCGCTCTTTATCCAGACTTTACGGCTTACCCATGACTGGTTACGAAGCCGGGAAACTTTGGCAGACTATTTTCTCCAGCGCTGGCGGCGTACTTTTGGGAGAATTGGGTAGCAGTTTTCTGTTGGGATTTGGCAAAAGTGCAGCCGCAGCGGCCCCGCACATCGGCTTTTCTACTTTTGCCGGAGTTGCTGTCACTCAAGCTAGTTTAGCAGCTTACGGAACCTACGCTGTCGGTCGTGCTGCCCAAGTTTACTTAGAAAAAGGCTGCACCTGGGGCCCCCTGGGGCAAGATACGGTAATTCAAGACATTCTCGCCACCATCGAGCGTAATACAATTATCGATCGGTTGCAGCAAGAGTTTAAAATATGACACAAACAACAGCCATTACTGAAATCATCCAAACTTTAGCAGATGTTGAATCTCGATTCAATATTACGCGAACTGAATCCGAGGAATTTTTCCCAGAATGGTATGCAGATTTACCCGAAATTACAGAAGTCGATAAAGCCGCCCTCAATTTAATTCGGCGGCGATATCTCTATCATTTAAATGATGGAATCCTTACAGAAGGAACCGTTACGCTAATCATGGGTTCGCCTCTATTGGAACGAGCGGGTTTTTACGATCCACCTTTTAAAATGATGGCTGAAAAATCTGTACAAATTCTTTTAGATGACGAGGATGATGAAGTAGAAACTCTCAAGGGACGGATTGATGTTTTAGTGATGCAAAATCAGTTTTGGGTGACACTCTTAGAGTCGAAGCGCACCACCATTTCCGTAATGTCTGCACTTCCCCAAACACTAGCATACATGACCGCCAATCCCCGCAAGGATAGACCGAGTTTTGCTGCGATGACAAATGGCAGTGAAATTGTATTCGTCAAGCTAGACTTTCAGAATCCGCCTCAATATGACTTATCAAGAATATTTTCACCTGTTCCTCTAATGAACGAACTTTATACGGTTCTTCAAGTCTTGAGAAAAATTGGTCAACTGATTGTGTAGCCCTAAAAATCTCAGTTGACTAGGGTGCGTCAATCGATTTTAGATTTTAGATTTTAGATTTTACCCACATTCCGCAGATATTTAGACAAATTTAATAGTTTTAAATTGGGAGGCATAAAGCCATGGAATCAATATATAGCAACGGTCTCAAGTATTGCTAAAAGTATATAATAGAGTCAGGAACAGAGGTGTAAAAAATCATGAATCAGCCCCCGGTCGCAATAAAAGTCCTCAACATCGATCATTTAGGAATAATAGCCGGAATTATCGATGAAATGGAACTGGTAGAATTAGTGAATAAACAAATCGGTATCAAAGAAAAAGAACTCCTAACTCCCGGACAAGTAATGAAAGCAATGATTTTGAATGGATTAGGATTTTTGAGCGCCCCTTTATACTTATTTGAACAATTTTTTGTGGGAAAAGCAACAGAACATCTGATTGGAGAAGGAGTATTACCATCACATTTAAATGATGACCGATTAGCCAGAGCCTTAGACAAATATTATGCAGCAGGCACAACACAACTATTTACAACAATCGCTATAAAAGCTGCCGAAAAATTTCAAGTAAAAATGAATAGCATTCATTTGGATGGAACTTCAATGTATGTACATGGGGAGTACGCAAAGCCGTCAGAAAAAGGAGTCAATTCAGTTAAGATTGAGTCAGAAGTGAAAATTCAAGAATCTGAGCATGAATCAGACATGAAAACCATAGAGCTCAAACATGGATATTCGAGGGATCATCGACCAGACCTCAAGCAATTTATTGTTGACATGATTTGTACAGGAGATGGAGATGTACCATTATATTTAAAAATAGACTCAGGAAATATCGATGACAAAAGTGTATTTGTAGAGCGATTAAAAGAATTCAAAAAGTC
>NZ_JAUBTV010000046.1:0-55220 GCF_036705145.1 Microcoleus sp. B5-D4
AGTTAGAGGAGAACCACCAAGCGGGAGTGGTTCCAGGACAAGACTTAAGTGTTAATCTGCAAGCACTATTAGTCTGGCTAGGTAATTATGGGCATCTTTCCTACTCCAAGCTGACTGAGCTTTTGTGGGAACTCGGCAGGATTGAAGTGGGAGTAGGAACATTGCAAAAAACCAATCAACGAGTAGCAGCAGCAGTAAAGCCAGCTATCAAAGCACTGTGGGAATGGGCACCTTTACAATCAAACGTTCATGTAGATGAAACCCTAAGAGTGTGTCATGGGAGTCAAAGAATGGCTATGGACGGCGAGTATCGAAGGATTCTGTTTATTTCATGCCGCAGATACCAGGGGACGTGTGGAACTAGAAACCATGCTGGGCACAGAATTTGCTGGGGTTTTAAGCTCAGATGATTTCAGCGTTTATAATGGCGGGAATATCGCAGCCCAACAGAAGTGTCTAGCCCATTTACGACGGCATTTCAAGAAAGTGTTGGAACTTCCTGGCAACAATAATGCAGCAGTCGCTCAAATATTTCTGTCATTAATTGATGAAGCTTTTAGATCCCATGAGTCGGGAGCGAAACACGAAGGATAAACTCACCTACGACTCCTGGGCAACTGATTTCAAAATACGATTGAATAAAGCCCTTGCCACTTGGTTGAACCAAGTTGGTTATGCTCTTCTGTCTGTTACTAAAATCCTTACGGGATAAGGCAGAACAATGGTGGTATTTTCTCACTGACCCCTCGGTTCCTCCGGATAATAATAAAGCCGAACGTTCCCTACGGCTAGCTGTAACTAAGCGGAAAGTTTCGGGCGGCTCTCGTTCGATGAAACGATTTGAGGAAACTGCTAATCTACTTAGTGTGATTCAAACCTGTCGTTTTCAAGCTCGTTCAGTAATGGCTTTTTTCCGTGAGGCTATTTCTGCCCATTCTTGTGACTTGGCTCGGCCTGAGCTCATTCCCCTTTTTCAGACCTGAATCCTTACTCACTGTTGAGTTTTGGTGGCAGGTTTTTTTTCATAATTGCTATATTCTACTTTCCAGTATCACACTTGTCAATACCCACCCTCTGAATCCTTACATATTGTTTACAGTACCGCTTGATTTTGGACGTTTTTTTTATTTGGTAGTCCCTAAGAGACAAGGTGTGATATAAGCGTGTAACTATTTTTTGCCGATATTAACGTGACCTGAGTTTGAGAGATTATGCAAGATCCGACTTTTCCGACTTTACGATCCGACTTTTCCGACTTTACTATGACAGTGGCCTGAAGCTATGATAGGAGAGAGATAGGGACAGTCAACCCACGATATCTAGATGGTAAATAATTGTAAATATATCGTCAACCGGCGTTGCTGAATTGGGTTGGAAATTTGTTGTAGGCTCAATCCCCCCGTGGGTGATCCACCGCTGACGGGGTAAGCACTTAGAATTACCCCTACAGGCAAACTCATATTTTGATTCAGCAGCGCCGAAAAACTAAATCAATATCAGCAAGCATTACACCACCCAAAAAAGCCATGACCTCAATTCAACAGACAGCCGAAGGAAAAAGATTAGCAGAAGAACGCCAGAATAAGGAAGCACTTTGGAAGAAGTGGGGGCCGTATGTGAGCGATCGCCAGTGGGGAACGGTGCGGGAAGATTACGGCGATAATCCCGATCGTACTTGGGACTATTTTACCCACGATCAATCTCGTTCTCGCGCCTATCGTTGGGGTGAGGATGGTATTGCTGGCATTTCCGATAATCACCAGCATATTTGTTTTGCGATCGCCATGTGGAATGAAAAAGATTCCATCATCAAAGAAAGGCTATTTGGTTTAACAGGCTCCGAAGGTAATCACGGAGAAGATGTCAAAGAATATTACTTTTATACGGACAATACCCCCACTCATTCTTACATGAGCTGTCTGTATAAATACCCCCAAGAAGCTTTTCCTTATGAAAAGTTAATTGCGGAAAATCGGCACCGGAAATCCGTCAACAAAGCAGCGCCGGAATACGAGCTAATGGATACAGGTATTTTTGATGAGAATCGCTACTTTGATGTTTTGGTAAAGTACGCCAAAAAATCATCAGAAGATATCCTGATCGAAATTTCGGTTAGCAATCGTAGTCAAGAACAAGCAACGCTACATCTTTTGCCAACCCTTTTGTTTCGCAATACTTGGTCTTGGGGATATCCAAATCAGAACAAAGAAGATAAATCCTTAAAGACCGTTAAGTCAGAACCAGACTTAAGCGTAATAGAAGTTTTGTGTAACAATGAAGGCTTAGGGAAAAGATGGCTGTATTGTGAAGCGCCCAAAGAACTCCTGTATACAGAAAACGAGACTAATAAAGAAAGATTGGGCTGGGGTAAAAATTCGTCCTATGTCAAAGATGGCATTAACGATTATATTCTGTCTAAAGGTGATAAAAAGACAGTAAATCCCAATCAGGTAGGAACAAAAGCATCAGCACATTATGAATTAATCGTCCCGCCTGGGGAAACCAAAATTGTGCGCTTACGCCTCAGTAGCAGAGAAGGTTTAGATTCCCCATTCGGTAATGAATTTGAGGACATCTTCCGCCAGCGAAAGCAGGAAGCTGATGAATTTTATCAGGCTGTTTGTCCACATCCAATTTCCGAGGATATGCGTTCCGTGCAGCGACAAGCTTTTGCGGGGATGTTATGGAGCAAGCAATTCTATCACTATATAGTATCCGACTGGCTCAATGGCGATCCAAGTCAGCCGAAGCCACCCGAAAATCGTAAATCCGGCAGAAACCACGAGTGGACTCATTTATTTAATGAGGATATTATCTCGATGCCCGATAAATGGGAATATCCTTGGTTTGCTGCGTGGGATTTAGCATTTCATACCGTTCCTTTTGCCCTGATCGATCCAGAGTTTGCAAAGAAGCAACTCTATTTATTCACGCGGGAATGGTATATGCATCCTAACGGTCAAATGGCTGCCTATGAGTGGGCATTTGGGGATGTAAATCCGCCCGTTCATGCTTGGGCTGCATGGCGCGTTTACAAACTCGAAGAAAAGATCTATGGTCAAGGCGATACAAATTTTCTGGAAGATGTTTTTCAAAAGTTATCTCTCTATTTTACCTGGTGGGTCAACCGGAAGGATGCAGAGGGAAAAAATATCTTCCAAGGGGGATTCTTAGGATTAGACAACATTGGGGTAATTGACAGAAGCAAAATTCCGATTGAAGGCACGAGTATTGAGCAGTCAGATGGGACGAGTTGGATGGCAATGTTCTGCCTGAATATGCTAAAGATTGCGACGGAACTAGCCAAAAAAGACAAGGATTTAGCGAGAATTTATGAAGAGCTCCGCCACAAATATGAAGGTATAGTTAAAGAGCAAAAAGATGAAGAGTTGATCTCAACTTATCTGACCCTGGTGACCAAATCGGCGAGAAACAACTACGAAGATATGGCCTCAAAATATTTTCAGCATTTCCTGTTGATAGCGGATGCGATGAATAAAGTGGGTGGCAACAATATCGATATATGGGACGATCAAGACAAATTTTACTACGACATCTTGAACGCTCCTCCGGGTAAGGTAGAGGGTGCTGACAGTTCGGGTGCACTCTCAATGAAAGTGCGATCGCTAGTAGGCTTAATTCCGCTCTTTGCTGTAGAAACCATTGATAAAGAAATCGTGAATAAATACTTAAATTCCGATTTCCAAGTTCGCATGAATTGGTTCGTTAAAAATCGCCCCCAGCTTTTAACACACCAAAACATCGAACTTCTTTCCTCGCAGAACCAAACCGAGAACGCCCCAGTAGAAAAAGACTTATATTTGTCTCTGGTGAATAAAGAGCGGTTGCAACAAATTTTGAGTAAAATGTTGGATTCAACCGAATTCTTGAGCGATTACGGGATCCGTGGTTTGTCAAAATACCACGAAAAGAATCCTTATGTATTACGTGTGCAAGGTCAGGAACATCGCGTGGAATATGAACCCGCCGAATCCAAGTATCCGATGTTTGGTGGAAATTCCAATTGGCGCGGCCCGATTTGGATGCCTGTGAATTTCCTGCTTATTGAGTCCCTCCAGAAATTTTATTCTTACTGGGGAGATGAAATAAAAGTTAAGTGTTCCACCGCCAATGGGGAAATCAAAGAGATGAACCTCTGGGAAGTATCGATGGAGTTATCTCATCGGCTAACCAGTATTTTTCTTAAAAAAACCGGTTCCAATCCCTCGCAATCCTCCTCCTCCAATGATTGGCGACCTGTTTATGGCGGGTCAGACAAATTTCAAAACGACCCGTACTGGCGCGATTTGATTCTTTTCTATGAATATTTTCATGGAGATAATGGTGCTGGAGTTGGTGCCAGCCATCAAACTGGCTGGACTGGGGTAGTGGCCAATCTAATTCAGCAGTTGGGAGAAAACGCTCAACCAAAGCAGGAAGATGCAAAACCTTAAATAGGCTGGACGGGGGGGATTGTTTAAATCCCCCAACATCGCGGAAAATAGGCTAGGGAAAATAAGAACTTTGATAGCCTTTCCAATCAACCTACTAATCAAGAGAACTAAACATAACCAGATGAGTCTGTTCCTAAACTTTATGACACCTGTACTCTATAGACTTTTTTGGACAAGTGGCTAACAGCCCAACCAAAAGCAGGTCAGTGTTTACGACCTCTAAGCGGTGAAGGAATCTTCACTAATGATAAATTTGAAGCAAAATTTCTCCCCTGCTCTGAAGGTATTCCCCCATTAATCCATGTCAAAGAGTAATTTTTAAGGAGTAAGCAATGAGTCCAATTCCGGAGCACGTACTATCCGTTGATTGTGAGACTGTCTCTAAAACGTTTTATGATGCTGTCATCGTAGGATCTGGTGTTGCTGGAGCTATTGTTGCTAAAGAATTGAGTCAACAAGGAAAAAGGGTTTTAATCCTGGAGGCAGGAGAAGCTAAGGATTTAACCCTTGCAGGCTTTCAAAGTTACATTGACACCTTCTACGGTGCGACAGCGAAAAACCCAAACGCTCCCTATCCCAAAAATCCCAATGCTCTAAGCCCCACGGATGACGATCACTATTTTGTAGAAAAAGGCCCTATGAGACTTAGTGGGTCTTATACAAGAGTTCCTGGTGGAACAACGATGCACTGGGAAGCGAAAACCCCCCGGATGTTACCGGAGGATTTCAAATTACAGACTCTGTACGGACAAGGGTTGGACTGGCCGATTAACTATGAAGATCTGATGCCTTACTACCGTAAAGCAGAGTACGAAATTGGGGTTTCTGGGGACGTAGAGGAGCAAGAAAAACTAGGCCTTCCATTTGAGCCTGGCTATGTTTTCCCGATGGAAAAGATGCCCCCCTCTTACTTGGATCAGAAAGTTATTGAGAAAGTTGAGGGGACTAAAGTAGAACTCTATGGCAAGCCTTACGAGTTAAACTTCTCGACTTTTCCTCAAGGTCGCAATGGTGTACCGAATCCTAAATACGCTGACTACGATCAGGGTAATCTCTTTGTTCCCGAAGGCGTTAGCAGTACCAGTCCGGTTCAGTATGGGGAACGTTGCCAGGGGAACGCCAACTGTGTTCCTATTTGTCCAGCTCAAGCAAAATATGATGCTCGCAGAACTTTAATTAAGGCCTTCCAAACCGATCGGGTTCATTTACTCTCCCAAGCGGTGGCTTTTAAAGTAGAAATAGATCCCGAAACTGGTAATGTCACTGCCATTCACTATAAGCGTTATGAAGACCCCCATTCTCCTAAACACACGGTAGGACTCGCCAAGGGTGCTTTATTTGTCTTAGCGGCTAATGCGATCGAAAATGCTCGGCTGATGCTCGCTTCTGACCTGCCTAACACCAGTGGAATGATAGGCCACCATCTCATGGATCACCCCTTTACGTTAGCTTGGGCTTTGATGCCTGAAGTGACCGGCACTATGCGAGGACCTATTGTTACATCAGGAATTGGAACCTTTCGTAAAGGCGAGTTTCGTAGCCAACAATCCGCCTTCGCGGTAGATATTCACAATGATGGTTGGGGATGGGCAACGGGATCGCCCTCCACTGAAGTCACTGATGCAATTGACAACAAAAACAAATATGGACAAGACCTGCGCCAGACATTGATTAGTCGCATTTCACGACAACTGCTGCTGGCTTTCATGTGCGAATTACTTCCGGAGTACAGTAACCGAGTCACCATCGATTCAAATTACACGGATCAACTGGGTAATTATCGTCCCGTTATTAACTTTAATCTCCCCGACTACAGTATCCGAACCCTTGCCTACACCCGAAAACTCTCTCGTGTAATTTTCCAGCGTTTGGGAGCTGAAGATTATACCCACTACGATCCTTCAGACCCCGCTTATTTTAAATTTGAGGGCGAAGGTTTCTTCTACCGAGGGGGAAACCACTTTTCTGGAACTCATATCATGGGAACAAATCAACACAACTCAGTTGTTGATTCACATCTACGTTCTTGGGATCATAACAATCTCTTCCTAGTCGGTGCAGGAAGTATGCCAACGATTGGGAGTTCAAATACAACCTTGACCATTGCCGCACTGACTTTTAGGGCTACGGAAAAGATGCTTGAGGATTTACAGTCTCCCGCTTTGCAATTAGCGTCGTAGTCCTGAAAAAATCGAGAACACATTGCCACCAGAGGTATTATGACCACAGACGAAAGTACAAACGACGGTTATGAACTGATTACAGAGGTAGAACATTTGCATTACTACCTCAAACAAGCCCTGAAGCTAGAACACGCAACCATTCCTCCATACATCACTGCACTTTACTCCCTCAAACCTGGAACTAACTTAGAGGCTTTTCATATTATCCGCGCGGTTGCTGTAGAAGAAATGCTACACCTAACCCTCATCGCCAATATTTTTAATGCGGTGGGCGGAAATATGAAATCCACCCTAACAGCGCCCGATTTTGTTCCCCAATATCCAACAGGTCTACCCACGGGAGCGACCGATTTTAAAGTGGGTTTAAGCAAGTTTTCCCCAGAGACAGTTGAGACTTTCATTAAAATTGAACGGGCCGAAGAAGTCGAAGAAGACAAGCCCTTAGTCGTGTCTCGACCCAGACAAGAGCATTCTCACTTTTTGACGATTCAGAATGGTAATCCGTCCGATACTTTCTACAGCATTGGGTTATTCTATGCAGAGATCGTTCGTGGTCTCTATGCGCTGCATAAACAGATGGGTGATGCTCTGTTTTGTGGCGCTCCTCAGCGACAAATCACCCCACAATACTACTATAACGGTGGTGGCGACATTATCCCCGTGAGGGATCTGCGTTCAGCAATCCGGGCCTTAAAAATGATTCAAGAGCAGGGAGAGGGGTCAAGAGGCGACGCTATCTATGACGCAGAACGAGAACTAGGTCATTACTATCGTTTTCAACAACTCAAATTACAACGCTACTATGTGATCGACAACGATGATCCGGAACAGTCAGATCATCCGGGTCATCCAACTGGTGCGTCTTTTAAGGTAGATTGGGACGCAGTTTATCCGCTGAAGAACAATGCCAGACTTAGCGATTATCCTGAAGGCACAGAAGTGTATGCGGCAGCTAAAGAATTCCAGTCCGCCTACAGTAAATTCCTCGCAGACCTTGAATTCGCTTTTGATGGACATCCTGAAGCTTTGATTCCCGCAGTCGGGGGAATGTTCCGGCTTAAGGAACAAGCTACTAATCTAATTCGTAATCCTATCCCCGGTATGGATGGGGTTCATGCCGCTCCTATCTTCCGATTAGACTAATAGAGATCCATTTCTCACCCCTATTTTTCCTCAAAGTCTTTGACGGATTTCTAGCACTACGCTCAAAGATTAGGACATCACCACACGGTATCGCTTATCAATAGCAAGACTTTTGCTGATGCTCGATGACTTAGTGCTAGAAAACTTAGAACGCACTTGCTGCTAGAAAATTTTTGTGGAGGTAAACAACTGATGGATATTAATGCACCTGATTTTATGGAGTATTTTCTCGATTTCTCAGTGGTGTTAACGGGTTTTTCGCGGTTTCATCTACAGGGAACCGGACAAGCTTCTCTTTACTTTGGCACCATTCGGGATATCATTGGTCAAGATATGTTCGGGGAATTATTACAAACCTTTCATCGCCTCGATCTCGAAGCACAAAACAACAATGACGAGTCTATCTTGACTAACGGGCTTCGTTCTGAAATTCTGGGGTCTGAAAAATTAGGACCGATCGCCCGCAATATCATTAAGCTTTGGTATGTGGCTACCTGGTATGAAATGCCAAAAGATTGGCGGGAGGTTTTTGGGAGCCCAGAAAACGATAAAACCTTTATTCCGAGTCCACAAGCCTATCCAGAAGGACTCTTATGGCCTACGATTGGTGTTAACCCACCGGGCGCAAAAGGTCCCGGATATGCAACTTGGAGCGAACCCCCTTCAGTCACCTTAGTAGAGGCTAAGAGTCATTCGGCCTAGCGGCTAATGACCTGGCACCATGCCTCAGTTAACCTCTAAAAATTTTATCTTTGAGCCGGACACAATAGCCCACCCTTTCTAATTTTAACCTTGAACATGAATATTGCCTCTTGGTTTCGTAGACTTTCTACTATTGCCTTGTCGATTCTCCTTAGCTTAACGATTTTTAGTGCTCCCGCTAACGCTTTCGTTGGGACAGATTACGAGCTGTTGCGTTTGAAGAACGCCTGTGCTAGCTGCGATCTATCGGGACTGGATCTATCGAATCAAGATTTATATGGCGCATTACTCACTGGGGCAAATCTATCCAACGCCAATCTCTCCGGTTCCCTACTCGTTGAGATAAACCTTGAAAAAGCTACTTTAACCGGAGCCAATCTATCCGGCGCTACACTGATGGGTAGTAAGTTGTCCGAGGCTAACTTAACAGACGCTAATCTTTCTAATGCAGATTTGTATAATTCCCTCATGATTAAAGCAAATTTAACGAGGGCAAATTTAACGGAGTCGGATTTAACCTCTGCCGTTATTTCTGATGCAAATTTGTCTAATGCTGTGGTGAAAAATGCAAAGTTACAAGGAGCAATTCTTTCTAGATCCATATTAGTAGATGCAGATTTTTCCAGTAGCAAGATGAGAAATACAAAGTTATCAAATGCTACTCTAACGGGCACTAATTTTAAGGCAGCAGATCTGTTGAATTCGCTGATGCCTGACGGGACTACTTATAATGGAAATGTCTCCCGATTTGGCGCTTCTCAATGAGATATGAGTCCTTAAGGATTCTTTTCATGACGAGGGGGAAGAAGATTTGAAAACCATCTTCGCCAGTGTACCTAAATCTATCCTTTAAGCATTTTCTTCGTCTCATCCCTAACTCTTTGCCGATGTAGGGAACAAGAATTTCAGTAACTCCACTTCACAGACTAGGAATCCTAAGTCATGTTGACCAAAAATGAGCGCAAGATGAAAAAATATCGAATTTTCGAGCAAATGAGAGCTATTCGTCATCTATCCGTGCTGTTAGTTGTCTTAATCTTTGGGATAACTAGCTTAACGCTTCCCGCCACGGCTGCTACAACGGGAAACAATTCGATCCTGGTATCTCTGGTTCCCCCTTCATATCCTGGGAGCTTAAACCCAACATTCGATCGCACAAAAGTGAAGTTTGGTATTACGCCAACAGGTTGGAGTAATAGTGACGATCTTTCTATCGATCTTACCCCTCGGATCCCTTACCAGCAGATTCTCAGTGAAATAGCGCTATCTGGCTTCGTAGGGACGCAAATGTCACCTAAATATCCAAAATATCCAGAGGAGAAAGATGTTTTAAAAAGCGAGTTAGCACTTCGTAACGTGGTAATTTCTGAACCTTGGGTCGGAACTCACTTTACTCAGGAAGGGCAGGGGAAGGAAACTATTGAAGAATTCGATAAACAAGTAGCATTCATGAAGGACATGGGTGGTACAAAGATTGTGGTAGCTGAATTGGGGGGTGCCGTTCATCAACAAGTCCCAGGTGTGGACCCTTTAACTAACAGACCGCATTTTAGTGACCAGCAATGGTCGGATTTATTAGAAGGGCTGAATGACCTTGGTGAAAGAGCCAAGGGCCAAAGTATGCAGTTGGTCTATCATCCCCATATTGGTACGGGAGTAGAAGACTTCGCTGATATCGATCGCTTAATGAGCGGTACAGATCCTGAAACTGTTAAGCTGCTGCTCGATACTGGTCATTTGTACTACGCAGGAGTCGATCCGCTGGCCGTCACTCAAAAATATGCCGATCGGATCGAACACGTTCACTTGAAAAATATTCGTCAGTCAGTTTTAGACGCATCTAAAAAAACGGGTCGTAGCTTTTTAGATTCGATCCGCGCAGGGATATTTACCGTTCCGGGAGATTCAAAGGGCGCAATTGATTTTCAGCCAATTTTACAAGAGCTTGCTAAAGCTAAGTATAAAGGATGGCTGATGGTGGAGGCAGAACAAGACCCTCATAACACTAATCCTTTGAAAGATGCGGTAATTGCTCGCAGTTATCTACGCGAAGTGACTGGTTTGTAGCAACAACAGCAACCCAGACCTCAACCAATTAGGTCTGGGTAGTTCCTCTCGTGAAAATCTACAGTTCCTCAACCGGAGTTTAGCTATGAATAACGATAAAGACCAGATCAGAGAGATATTTGAAGAAGTCTATGCAGCAAATGTTAGGTCATGCGATCTACAGGGTTATGCAGAGATGTACACCGAAGCGGCTGTCTGGATGCCACCCGATCAACCCGATCGGCTGGGAGTTCCTGAGATTGTTGAAGCCTTTGCCGCTCAGATCGCTGAGCAAGATATCGATCCAATCTTCGTCGCTGAAGAAATCGAAGTGATGGGCGATTTTGGTTATGTCGTCGGTATATCTCAAGCAACGATTCACCCGAAAGATGGCAGTGCATCTAAGGAAGTCAAATTTCGAGCACTATGGTTAATGAAAAAAGAGGAAGACATCTGGAAGATTGCTCGCCAGATTTGGAATGTAAAGCCTTTGTAAGGCTAAGCTTTACCTAAAAAAATGAGCGGTAGAGTGTCGGGGCGCGTTTAGTAAAAAGTTCAGCATCAATAATGATTCTTCTTTCAAAACGCGCGCTGATTATTGGATGATATATACAACACGAAGTAATTCTAACAGGAGTGACAAGATGTTTGTTCCCAAGGATATCTATCTTAGTTTTTTCATGTTTACAACTAATCTGAAACCTCATGACTCCGAGTATAGGAAAGTTGTCATTCAGCACATGAAAGAGCTGAAGAAATTCGGTTACACTGGCTTTGAGTTTCCGATCGCGCCAGGGGAGCCTAAAGATTACCCACAAGAAATTGAGAATTACGCCAACCTGCGTCGTGCTATGGACGATGAAGGATTGAGTGATGTACAAATTACAACAAACGTTGGTACTACTCCGAGATTCGATCCGAGTTCACCTTCCCCAGAGGTACAGAAAGAAGCCTTGGAGTATCTTAAGGCTCGGGTTGACATCACTGCGGCGCTACGGGGTGAAATTATGATGGGTCCGCTAATTGTACCTTACGGATACTTCAATAATTCCCTGTGGAGTGACCAACTCCAAAATGATCTTGCAGTTCGCTATACTAACGCGCAACCGATCCTAAATGAGTTAGGTCTATATGCAGAGGATAAAAACGTCAAATTGGCGATCGAGCCAGTAACTCACTGGGAAACTCCAGGTCCTAACAAGTTATCACAATTAATTGAGTTTCTTAAGAAAGTTGACAGCAAACAAGTTGGTGTTGTGATTGATAGTTCTCACGAAATACTTGATGGTGACGGACCTGAGATTTTTGAAGAACAAGTAAATTGGCTTGCAGATGAGGGGCGGCTTCATTACGTCCAAGTTTCTCATCCGGATCGAGGAGCTGTGCATACAAGTTGGATTCCTTGGGAGTCGCTGTTTAAACCTATTCTCCAAGTCTATAAGGGACCCATGGCAATTGAGATTTTTAATGCTATCCCAGAGTTTCTTAACTCCATTCGTCTGACTCGACGCAAGTTTTGGATACCTGGAGAAGATCCTGAGAATCAATACCCAAGTGCCTACGACATTGCCAGAGAGGCGATCGTCGTCACACGAAAGGAATTAAATCAAATAACCTCCAAACAGTAGAAATAGAACTGTTATACAACTTTGAGTAAAACAGTTCTATTTCTCTTGGCGCAACTGCTTTCCTGATCTGGCTAAGACAGATACATTTAAGCCGGACAGATGTGTTACTTTTTTGGGCGAACGAGAGCTACCATTCAAGTTTGTTGTATATAGTAGCCATAGTTTCTTGGACGATGAATCTTCCTATAAAGAGAACATAAAAACGTTGACAGACTACATTAGTTCGCTAGATCAGTAATTAGGTTAGAAGGGAGTGACAAGCACTCTGAACACTCGTGAGTTCAGGGTTGCCAGTTCATTAACTATCACTCAATGTTGTTGAATTTTTAGTAAAACAGTTCTACAACATTGAGCGCAACTGAGAGCCTGAGATTACTGAGCAAGACCTGGAACTAGAGTTTCCTAAATCAAGCAGGTTTTTCAGGATTTCGGAAAATTCGACAAAAGGCAACTATGATACTCAACAAATCAATTAAAAGAACTACCCTTATCTCGCTTTTTCTTGTTTTGATTTTAACTGCAACTTTTACCATCTGTGGATGGAAGCAGGCGATCGCATCTCCCCTAGTCGGTTCTAAAGAAGAAATGGGAGAATGGGAAACCATCCCAATGGCTCCTCCAGAAAGCCGGATGCAGTCTGTTCATACCGTACTCCTTCCCAATGGAAAGGTTTTGAGCGTTAACGGCAGCAGCTTTCGGAACACCCTAACTAAGAATGACAAAGGAGAAGATGTCTTTATAGAAGGGGTGGGAGCAGGAGACTATGATGCTATTAATAATGCCTCCCTTTTCGATCCTAAAACCCAGCAATTTGAGCGCATTCCTTCTCCACCTGCAATGCAATATGCGGAGAGTAACGATTTATTTTGTGCTGGTCATTTGCAACTAGACGATGGCAACGTCCTTTTTATTAGTGGAACTGGACGCTATTACCCTGGCGGACGATTTACAGGCTCTAGGCAAGCCAATATTTATAATTGGCAAACAGGCAAGTGGTCGCCTGCGGGTCAACTTAAAGAGGGGCGTTGGTATCCAACTTTAGTCTCCCTAGCCGATGGCAAAATCGTAATTTTTTCAGGTCTAAAAATTAATGCCCCCAACCAAATTAACCCCAGTATTGAAATTTACGACCCTAAAACTGGAAAATTTCACTATATAGACCTTACAGCAATCGATAACAGTCCCTTCAACACCTACATCGAAGGGGCTGATGGTTACGATAGCATTGACCTCTATCCTAGAGTTTTTCCAACTGCTGACGGTAGACTTTTGATTACTGGGGATGAAGCTGGCATTGCTAATGTTTTAGTTCAAAGTAAAAGCAAGAAAAGCTATTTAATGTCCGTCCATGAAGACGCAGCGGGTAAATTATCTGTCAGCTTTGAAGTTGGGCCTGAAAGATTTGAAACTTCTAAAGCTTACGGAACTGCCATTCAAGTTCCCAACTCTGAAGATGTATTACTAATCGCTGGGATGATTGGTACTAATGATATTAATTTTGGACGTGGAGGTAAAACAGATAACTATCCAGGATCTAAAGTTGCCTCTAGTTTACAGCGTTGGGTGTCTCCCGAACAAAGCAAAGAAAAGAACGGCAAGTGGGAAACTGTAGAGAAGTTTCTAGACAAACCTCGCGCCAATGTGGAAGCAGTGATTCTACCCAGCAAGGAAATTTTAGTAGCCAATGGTGGTGAATATCCAGAATACAAGCCTATCTATGAGCCTGTACTCATGACTCCTAATTCACAGGAGCCAGGAGGCTACAGCATCAAGTCAATGAATTCAGCCAAACTACCCAGACTTTATCATAATGGAGCTATCTTGTTACCAGACGCTCGTGTTTTAACGATTGGTGGTAATGGTAATCGGGTAGCACGGGAAAAAGATGGAACTCTTCACGTTGACATCGGGCGAGATGCGGCAAATAACTTCGTCCTAGCACAGCTAACCGACAAATCGGGTCAGGCTAAACAGTTTAGCCTGGAAGAGTATTACAAATCTCCTCAAATTTATTTTGCTAAGGGTGACACAGAACCCTTTGTACCTGCTGAAATTTGGCAAGCTGAAATCTTTAGTCCCCCCTACCTATTCAAACCTGGTTCTAGACCTGAAATTGTAGAAGCTCCTAGCATTCTCAAATATAGTCAATTGGACAAGATATCAGTTAAGGAGGCTACCAAAAATGGTTCTTTAGTCTTGGTTAAACTGGGTGCAGAAACACATTCTTTCGATTTTGGGCAGCGATTGGTTGAGTTACCGATAGAAAAAATAGCTCTGGGGGAGCAGTCGGAAATCGACTTTAAAGCACCAACAAATCCCCATCTTTACCCACCAGGGTACTACATGATGTTCTACCTCAATGATGTAGGCAAACCTTCCCACGCCAAGATGGTGAAGCTAGAAGCGGCTTAAAAACATTAGAGCTTACGCTTGACGAGGCGAGAAATCTGATTTCTTTACGTAAGCTCTAAACCTCTTCAAAATTTGTTATCTATTGCGAGATCGGCATCGCAGCAACAGTCCGCTCTAAACTCTAGAATAAGGGAGTCAATACAATGACACTAACAGACGAAGATTTGCAAAGCCTACCTGGAAATGGCGAAGGCATTGACCCAGATAATCCTGGTAAATATAAAGAATTACTTGAAGATTTACAGGGCAACATCCTCAACTCTCACGGACGAGATTATAGCGTGTATCTGTTTTTGCAATTCAAGCTAGAGCAAACAGATATGGCAAAGCAGTGGATTCGAGATTTTGCCCAGAAGTATGTAAAATCTGCTAGCCAGCAGGCAGATAGCGCACGTCGGTATAGAGAAGATCACATCAATGGCGGTGTATTTAGCAACTTCTTTTTATCACGTAAGGGTTATGAGTATCTGCGAATTCCTCCAGCGAAAATCCCTAATGATCAACCTTTTCGTTCCGGTATGAAAAATTCAGCTATTCAGAATTCGTTAGGCGATCCACCTTTTAAGGAATGGGAACTAGGATATCAAGCTGACATTCATGCCTTAGTAGTAATGGCAGATGATAGCTTAGTAGAGTTACTACAAAAAGTTAACAAAGCGATGCAAGACATACGTCAGGTTGCCGAAATTGTTAACCGACAAGATGGTTTTATTCTCAAAAATTATCGAGGACAATTTGTTGAGCATTTTGGCTTTGTTGATAATATCAGTCAACCTTTATTTCTAAAACGGGAAATTGAATTAACCAAAGAAAAGGGCTGTGACTTCACCAAATGGGACCCGAGAGCGTCTCTCGATCTGATCTTAGTTAAAGACCGCAACGGTAAAACAGAAGACAGTTACGGCAGTTATTTAGTGTTTCGCCAACTCGAACAAAATGTCAAAGGATTTCGTGAAGACCAGCGAAACCTAGCTAACAAACTAAATATAACTGACGATTTAGCTGGTGCGATGGTTGTTGGTCGGTTCTTCGATGGAACGCCACTCACTCTCAAAGATCAACCTCTGTATGCAAACCCGATACGACCGTTGGATACCCTCAACGACTTCGATTACAGTGATGATACACAAGGAACAAAGTGTCCTTTCCACTCTCACCTCCGTAAAAGTAACCCGCGAGGAGATACAGGACGTATAGAATCTTCGGTTAGTTACGAAGATTCCTTACAATTAGAAAGGCGGCATCGCATCGCTCGTCGGGGCCTTAGTTATGGAGAAGATGACCTTACAAAGGAACCTGAAACAGGGTCAGGATTGCTCTTTTTGTGCTTTCAAGCTGATATTGAAAATCAATTCAATTTTATGCAATCAGCATGGGCTAATCAAAAAAACTTCTGCCAAATCAATGTGGGGCCTGATCCGCTGATTGGTCAGGTTAGCGGTAAGGCATCTGGTCAACCCATAGGAACTCAGAAATGGCCGAAAAAGTGGGGGGAAGCGGAAACCGAACAATATGACTTTAGCCTGTGGGTTACCATGAAAGGCGGTGAATACTTTTTTGCCCCTAGTATCAGCTTTATCAAGAATATAGGACTTACGTAAAGTCTCTATTTTTAGGGCGTGTTAGCGGAGCAAAAGCATGGTAATATGCCATATAAACAGGCCAATATTGAATCTTTAAGTTAGGGGTACGCTCTCAGGCTAAATTCAGCGAATAGTGAAAATAATTGGATATCGTTTGCTTTCAAGCTTATTCTCAATTATAGAAGTTTAGCTAATAAATACAAAAAAAGGAGTTAGGTATGGTTAACCTCAAAGAAAGAATTACCCAAATCGCCGAAATTGTCACCTATTTTCCAAGTTTTATTGCCCAAAATTTGGAAAATTTCTCCTCCCTGAATTTGAAGTTAGTAACAATTGGATTATTAGTAGTAAGTTTGGAGCTATTAGCACCTACGAGTGCTAATGCTCAAGGCCAAATCGTGGCTGAGCCTGCTCAAGTCACAGTGTCAGGGATGCGTGGAACTGTTGCAACTCGCAATATCGTCCTGCAAACTAATACGCCGATAAATAATTTGCAGTTAATCCCCTTGGATTTGAATAGGAGTGATGGGGATAGTATTTTTCCGGCACAGGCAATTAGTGTGGAAAAACCTTCGGTCAGTTCAACCAACCAGAATCTCATGATGACCTTGGTAAAGTTTGACCTGAATAAAGTCATTAGAAGTGGAGAATTTAACGGAAAGCTGTGGTTGAGTTACCAAGATGGAGAGCAAGTTATCCCTGTAACTATAAAAGTGAAAGACCATTGGTTTTTACCATTACTCATCCTATTAATAGGCTCAGCATTAGGCATCAGTGTTTCCATTTATCGGACTCAAGGGAGACCGCGCGATGAGATTTTAGTCCGAGTTAGCCAAGTTCGCATCCAAATGCAAGATGATGCAGATTTTCTAAAATTTGAGGAATTTAAAGCGAGAGTGGAAGCACATTTAATTGATGTAAAAATGGCGCTTCAAGGGGAACGCTGGGACGAGGCTAAAAATGCAGTTCAGCAAGCAGAGTTAGTCGAGAGTAAATGGCTCAAAGGTCGTGCAGATTGGTTGGCACAGTTAGGTTATTCTGATGAAATCAAGCAGCAGTTACAGGATCTAGAGCGGAGCCTTCCTTTTGTACAGACGGTGCATCGCAGTTTGGAAGATGCGCTAAGAGACGCTCCCGATTTAGACAGTCCCGTGCAATTGCGCGATCGCCTCCAAGGATTAGCTGAACAAGTGAATTCTTACCTTTCACTGCAAGCTAAGATAAAACAACTTTATAGTTTGAGCGAGGAGTTGTCTGTTGAGCAGGCAAAAAATTGGCAGCCTAAAATACAGAATTTAGAACAGCGGATACAAAGTTTACAGCCTGCTGATTTAACAAAAGATGCTAATTTAAGGGATGAGGTAGAAGGGGCGATCGCGGAAATTACAGAACTGCTTTCGCAGCAAGCAGATATGGTAGATCCGACAGAACTCGATTTCGGGGTAAACGTGACGGGGGCGATCGCCAAAGGAGTCCAAATCCGGGATATAATGATAAATTTACTGGGAGCCGCACCCTCTACTAGCTTAGTGAGTTGGGAAGAGCAAGCGTCGGGTGCGAATGTACGTTTGAAGGTTTTTACTGTGACTAGCTACATAATTGCGATCGTGTTTTTAGCCGGAGCAGGTTTTAGCCAACTTTATGTTGATAAACCTACTTTTGGAGATAATCCTTGGAACGATTATTCTGCACTGATGGCTTGGGGTTTTGGAGCAGAGGCTACCAGAGATGCTGTTACAAAGGTGGTGCAGGGGTGGAGTTTACCTGGATTAAAGTGATGTTAAACTCGTTTGTATCAAGGAAATGAATTTTCGATTAGTTGCTGCTCTCTGTAAATTTATTAAGGGGAATAGATGGAAGCATATTCGAGGTTTTTATCATCATAAAGTTCGTTACCTAACTATTAAAGTATGGTTGTGTAGTCAGGGAAACTATATAGTATGTATAAGGGTAAAGAAATAGAACAAGTCATTCAAAAGGCGGGGACAATTAATATTTTTACCCCCCTATTCTGCATTTTTTTGCCTCCCAAAAATGTAGGGTCAAAGGTTAAAGGTATTCTTTGTTGTCAGAGTACGAGAACATATAAACCATTGGCGAAGGGTTCTGGGTAATCGCATTTGAACTCTCTTGGTGAACCAGACCTCTGTCTTGTGGTTGACCCACTGCTGTTATTAGACCTCATTTATTTGAGAAAGGCTATAGAGACATTTACGCTCCGCTTTGTCAGCTTTGACAACAGCTATATCTTATAGATTTGTGCGCTGGCTGCAAGAAAATATGGACGTATTTACTATCTATAGCAATCCTAAATCTGTACCAATATGTAGGGGTAGTGCTAAGAGTGCCTACCCCCAGGGATCGGGGCAACCACGGGGGGTTTGCCCCTACAACAATTACACAATTCATTTAGGATCGCTATATAAAGCCAGTTTTTGCTTGGTTTGGGCTTAAAATTTGTTTAAGTCCTGTTAGCCATAAAAAAAAATCAATTAAAAATTTATGCTCCTATGCCCTTCCAGGATTAAGTTCGACAGTTTTATATTGACGTTATAATTAGTGTATTAATAACCGAAAATAATTCGTTTTCCGGCATCTGGAAAGCGAGAGATAATGAGAGGAAATGACCCATGAACGTCTTTGAGTTTGAGATTACCATTCAGAGCAAATCAGGCGAGAGTAGCTGGCCCATTGTTGTCAGGTGTAAGCAACCGGACGGACTAACCATCCATTCAAAAGAAACTCTCCAGCTAAATCAGGAGGACTTGAACAAACTCACTCAACAGCAAGAAAACGAGAGGGAATACGGCACCCATCTTGGCAAAGCTCTGTTTCAAGGGGCTGTGTACGACACCTTTGTTCGTGCCCTATCCAAAAGTAGTCAGGACTCCCTGTTACGAATTTTGCTGTCGATCGAAGCGGCTGACAATGACCCTATCAAAACCTTGCATTGGGAAAGGCTGTGCGCTCCGATTGATGCCGATGGAAGTTGGCATCTTTTAGCCCGCAACCAGCGCGTACCCTTTTCTCTGTACATTCCTACTATTATCGATCGCCGCTTTCCCCCCATTGGACGGCGTGACTTGCGGGCACTGGTACTCGTAGCGAGTCCCTCTAATATCGGCAAGTTTCAATTAGCACCTTTTGACGTTGAAGCTGTCTTATCAGGAGTCAAGGAAGCGCTTGGTGAAATTCCTTACGAAATTTTGGCAAATGATGTTGCAGGTGCTATAGGGCCCCCAACCCTACAAGAACTATCTAAGCAACTGACTAACGCCAAGAAGCCATACACATTGCTACACTTTGTCGCCCACGGCAAGCTGCTGGATAATGGAGAAACAGTTCTGTACTGGGCAAAAGCAGATAACCAAGTTCAGCCAGTTACGGGAGAAGAATTACTTTCAGAGCTCAAGAACATCGGTAATTATCAGAGGAGCTTACCTCACTTTACCTTCCTGTGCACTTGCGAAAGTGCCGACCCCAGAGCCGAAGTAGGATTAGGTGGATTAGGGCAAAGATTAGTCAGAAACTTGGGGATGCCTGCGGTAGTAGCGATGACACGCAAGGTGAGCGTAGAAACAGGCTTGGCTTTAGGACAGAACTTTTATCGACGACTCAGAGAGTCAGGAGAGGTAGATACGGCGCTACAAGAGGCAACAGCCGGATTGTCCAAGCGTCACGATATTGCTGTCCCGGCTTTGTTTAGTCGCTTGGGTGGGCGTCCCTTATTTAGTGATCGCCTTGACGATCGCGAGCTAACAGACGAGGAAATCGAGTATGGTATGGAAAAGCTGAGCAAACTCCTCGTAGAACGCGCCCCTAATGCGGACGTACTCAAGCAGAGGTTTAAAACGCAGGTAGAGACGCTGAAAAATACACGCGGAGCCGAGTCACGCACCGCCCGCGAACAGCGCCAGCAGGCAATAGTAGAACTCAACAACCTCTGCGAGCAACTGCTCGACCTGAGTTTCGATGCTCTGGCAGCCTTGGGTAAGCAACCACCAGAATACAAGGCCCAGTGCCCGTTCCCAGGTCTGTCTTCCTTCGCGGATAAAAAATACCACAAGTTCTTTTTTGGGCGCGATGAGCTGATTAAAGACTTACAAAAGGAACTGGCGAAGGACAATTTCTTAGCCGTAATTGGCACTTCGGGTAGTGGTAAGTCATCGGTAGTGCTAGCAGGACTGATTCCTAAGCTTAAAGAGGAGGAGCTAAGCCTCCAGTGGGCTTACATGACGCCTGGAAAAGAGCCTCTGAAGCAGCTAGAAAGACGATTAGAAAGATTATCGAAGCTATTAGAGCAACATTCAATATTAGTAGTAGACCAATTTGAGGAACTTTTTACCCTCTGTGACGATAAAGACAATCGGCAAGCCTTCATTAAAAAGTTATTAAATGTTGCCGAACAACGGAAAGTTGTAATCACGATGCGGGCAGATTTTTTGGGAGAGTGTACCTTCTACCCCGAACTGAGAAAGCGGATTGAAACTCGACAAAAATTGGTTGGGCCGATGGAACCTGCGGAACTGATTACAGCCATGAAGATGCAGGCAGATAGTGCAGGACTGCGCTTTGAATCTGGCTTGAGCCACTCGATTCTCAATGACGTGCAAGGGGAGCCAGGGGCAATGCCGCTGCTGCAATATGCGTTGCAGGAACTGTGGAAGCGACGGCGGGGACGGTGGTTGTGCGATGAGGAGTATCAAGCGATCGGTAGAGTCCAAAAGGCGATCGCTAAGACTGCCGATGATTTCTACAATAGCTTGTCAGTTGCTGAGCAAGAGCAAGTTCGGAATATTTTCTTGCGCTTAACTCGCTTGGATGCGAGTGCTGTAGTAGGGGAGAAGCGACGGGACACGCGCCGCAGGGTGGAGTTAGAGGATTTGGTGCCAACAGGCGATGATCTAGCAGCAACAAGGAAGTTGGTGCAGCAGTTGGCTGGTGAAGGGGTGCGGCTGGTAGTTACCAGTCGGAACGAAGCTACGGGAAAGGAAGAGGTGGAAGTGGCTCATGAAGCTTTAATCCGCTACTGGCCGGCGTTGCAAAATTGGTTGAATCAGAACCGCAATGATTTGCAACTGCGAGAAACTATTAATCAGGCTGCAGAAGATTGGCAAAATCACAAGGATCGACCAGGCAAAGATAGCTATTTAGTACATCAGGGGGGACGATTAGAAGATGCTGAGGTGTTGTTAAAGCACCCCAAATTTGTGCATCTTAATCAAGAAGAGGCGGAGTATGTTTTGGCTTGTGTCCAGTTGCGCGATCGCATTCGCAAACAAGAGGAACAACGCAAACACCGTATTCTCATGGCGGCTGTGAGCGCCGCTTTTGTCTTGGGTGGATTTGCCATTTTTGCTGGAATTCAGTGGAGGAAAGCAGAACTTCAGCAAATTCTAGGTTTTTTAGAATCTGCTGAAGCCCGCTTGGCTTCCAATCAAACACTAGATGCACGGATAGAAAGTTTACAGGCTGCTCAAGCACTCAAGCATTCATTTTGGGAAACACTTTGGCCAGAGGCTGGGTTAAGGAATCAAGTGCTAGGTAAGCTGTCCCAGACAATTTATGCAGGACAGGAACTGAACCGTTTAGAAAGCAATCAAAGGCAAGTTGATAATATAGCTTTCAGCCCGGATGGCAAGACACTGGCTACCAGTGGCTCTGAAAGGCTATTTAGCCCGGTGCCAACCATCGTCCTGTGGGACACTAAAGGCAAGCCGTTGGTCGATTTCAAAACGAATCAAGATAAGGTCAATAGCATAGCGTTCAGCCCGGATGGCAAGCTCTTAGTCACTGCTGGAGGAGACGGCACCGCCCGTCTGTGGGACACAAAAGGCACGGAGTTGAAAGTTCTCGAAGGGCATCAAGGCGAAGTCAAGAGCGCCATGTTCAGCGAGGATGGCAAGCTCATAGTCACTGGTGGAGAAGACGGCACCGCCCGCCTGTGGGACGCTACTGGCAAGCCGTTGGCTGTCCGCAAGCATCAAGGTCAGGTCAATAGCGTCATGTTCAGCCCGGATGGCAAGTTGATAGTCACTGCTGGAAAAGACAACACTGCCTACCTGTGGGACAGGTCTGGTAAGCAGTTGGGCGTTTTTAAAGAGCCTCAAGGTGAGGTTAATAGCGTGGCGTTCAGCCCGAATGGCAAGCTTTTAGTCGCTGCTGAACAAGACGGCAATGCCCGTGTGTGGGACACTTCCAGTAAGCGATCGACTGTCCGCAAAAAGCATAAAGGTGATATCAATAGCGTGGCGTTCAGTCCCGATGGCAAGCTTTTTGTCAGTGGTGCACAAGACAACACCGCCAACCTGTGGGACACCGCCCGCCTGTGGGACACAAAAGGCAAACTGTTTGTCACTCTCAAAGGGCATCAAGGTGATATCTATAACGTGGCCTTCAGCCGGGACGGCAAGCTCATAGTCACTGTAGGAAAAGACGACAGCGTCCGCCTGTGGGACACAAAAGGCAAGCCGTTGTTCGTCCTCAAAATGAATCAAGGTGAGGACAAGAGTGCTATGTTCAGCCCGGATGGGAAGCTTTTAGTCACTGCTGGAAAAGACGACAGCGTCCGCCTATGGGACACTTCTGGCAAGCAGTTGACCGTCATTAAAATGAATCAAGGTGAGGTTAATAGCGCTATGTTCAGCCCGGATGGCAAACTTTTAGTCACTGCTGGAGACGACGGCAAAGTCCGTCTGTGGGATACTTCCGGCAAGGAGTTGAAAGTTCTCAAAGGGCATCAAGGAAAGGTCGGGAGTGTGCATTTCAGCGGGAATGGCAAGCTCATAGTCACTGGTGGAGAAGACGGCACCGCCCGTCTGTGGGACACAAAAGGCACGGAGTTGAAAGTTCTCCAAGGGCATAAAGGTAAGGTCAAGAGCGCCCTATTCAGCCCGGATAGCAAGATCGTAGTCACTTTAGGAGAAGACGGCATCCCCCGCCTGTGGGACACTTCCGGCAAGCAGTTGAAAGTTCTCAAATCGCCTAACGGAAAGATTTGGAGTGTAGCGTTTAGTTTGGATAGCAAGTTCTTAGTCACTACTGGAGAATACGGTATCGTCCAGTGGGATATTTTGTCTGGCAAGCCGTTGGCTTCTATACAACGGAAGAAGCGCTTAGCCGGGAGTCTGAAGTTTAGTGCCGATAGAAAGCTCGCAGTCACTGCTGAAGAAGACGGCACCGTCCGTCTGTGGGAAAGTCCGTCAGCCAAGCCGTTGAACGTTTTCAAAGGGCATCAAGGTCATATCACAAGTGTGGAGTTTAGTGGGGATAGCAAGCTCCTAGTCACTGCTGGAGAAGACGGCACCGCCCGTCTGTGGGATCTTGAGAACAGGTCGTCTAGCAAGCCGTTGGCGGTTTTCAAAGGGCATCAAGGTAAGGTCAATAGCGTGGCCTTCAGCCCGGATGGCAAGCTCATACTCACTGCTGGAAAAGATGGCACCGCCCGCCTGTGGAAAATCGCAGGAATGAATGAACTCCTAGCAATGAATTGCGATTGGGTGCGCGATTATCTAAAGAACCCCAGTGTCGATCTCAGTGAGAGCGATCGCCATCTTTGTGATGGTATCGGTACTGCTAATAATCTACGCAAAGCCAACTGAAACTATTGCCATTAGGGAGCCACTATCACCCGTGAAAACCAGGAGTGCAAGCGCTATGAACCGAGTTAAAGAATTTCAAGCCCACCCCTTATATGGTGCGCTTCGGAGCCGCTTTCTGTGAGAAATAATGAGGGGACATGACGCATGAACGTCTTTGAGTTTGAGATTACCATTCAGAGCAAATCAGGCGAGAGTAGCTGGCCCATTGTTGTCAGGTGTAAGCAACCGGACGGACTAACCATCCATTCAAAAGAAACTCTCCAGCTAAATCAGGAGGACTTGAACAAACTCACTCAACAGCAAGAAAACGAGAGGGAATACGGCACCCATCTTGGCAAAGCTCTGTTTCAAGGGGCTGTGTACGACACCTTTGTTCGTGCCCTATCCAAAAGTAGTCAGGACTCCCTGTTACGAATTTTGCTGTCGATCGAAGCGGCTGACAATGACCCTATCAAAACCTTGCATTGGGAAAGGCTGTGCGCTCCGATTGATGCCGATGGCAGTTGGCATCTTTTAGCCCGCAACCAGCGCGTACCCTTTTCTCTGTACATTCCTACTATTATCGATCGCCGCTTTCCCCCCATTGGACGGCGTGACTTGCGGGCACTGGTACTCGTAGCGAGTCCCTCTAATATCGGTAAGTTTCAATTAGCACCTTTTGACGTTGAAGCTGTCTTATCAGGAGTCAAGGAAGCGCTGGGTGAAATTCCTTACGAAATTTTGGCAAATGATGTCGCAGGTGCTATAGGGCCCCCAACCCTACAAGAACTATCTAAGCAACTGACTAACGCCAAGAAGCCATACACATTGCTACACTTTGTCGCCCACGGCAAACTGCTCGATAACGGAGAAACAGTTCTGTACTGGGCAAAAGCCGATAACCAAGTTCAGCCAGTTACGGGAGAAGAATTACTTTCAGAGCTCAAGAACATCGGTAATTATCAGAGGAGCTTACCTCACTTTACCTTTCTGTGTACTTGCGAAAGTGCCGACCCCAGAGCCGAAGTAGGATTAGGTGGATTAGGGCAAAGATTAGTCAGAAACTTGGGGATGCCTGCGGTAGTAGCGATGACACGCAAGGTGAGCGTAGAAACAGGCTTGGCTTTAGGACAGAACTTTTATCGACGACTCAGAGAGTCAGGAGAGGTAGATACGGCGCTACAAGAGGCAACAGCCGGATTGTCCAAGCGTCACGATATTGCTGTCCCGGCTTTGTTTAGTCGCTTGGGTGGGCGTCCCTTATTTAGCGATCGCCTTGACGATCGCGAGCTAACAGACGAGGAAATCGAGTATGGTATGGAAAAGCTGAGCAAACTCCTCGTAGAACGCGCCCCTAATGCGGACGTACTCAAGCAGAGATTTGAAACCCAGGTAAAGACGCTGAAAGATACGCGGGGAGCCGAGTCACGCACAGCGCGCGAACAGCGCCAGCAGGCAATAGTAGAGATCGATAACCTGTGCGAGCAAGTCCTGGAAATTAGCTTTGATGCTCTCTCGGCTTTGGGCAAACAACCACCAGAATACAAGGCCCAGTGTCCTTTTCCCGGTCTATCTTCCTTTGCAGAAGAACAATACCACAAGTTCTTCTTTGGGCGCGATGAGCTGATTAGAGATTTACAACATGAATTGGCGAAGGATAATTTCTTAGCTGTTATCGGTACTTCGGGCAGCGGTAAGTCATCGGTGGTACTAGCTGGACTGATTCCTAAGCTTAAACAGCAGGAACCAAGCCTACAGTCGGTTCGCATCACACCCAGCAACGAGCCGCTCAAACAATTAGAAATACTGTTAAAGGTATCGGAACAGCATTCAATATTGGTGGTAGACCAATTTGAGGAACTGTTCACCCTCTGCGAGAATAAAGCCAATCGGCAAGAATTTATCGACAAGTTGTTTCACCTTGCCGAACGCCGAAAAGTTGTCATAACGATGCGGGCGGACTTTTTAGGAGAGTGTACCTTCTACCCCCCACTGAGAAAGCGGATTGAAACCCGACAAAAATTGGTTGGACCGATGGAACCTGCCGAACTAATTACAGCGATGAAGATGCAGGCAGACAGGGGGGGACTGCGCTTTGAAGCTGGCTTGAGTCACGCCATTCTCAATGATGTGCAGGGGGAACCTGGGGCAATGCCACTGCTGCAATATGCGTTGCAGGAACTGTGGAAGCGACGGCGGGGACGCTGGCTGTGCGATGAGGAGTACCAAGCCATCGGTGGAGTCCAGCAGGCGATCGCTAAAACTGCCGATGATTTTTACAATAGCCTACCAGCTAACAAACAAGAGCAAATCCAGAATATTTTCTTGCGCTTAACTCGCCTGGATAAGAATGCCATACACGGAGAGAAGCGACGGGACACTCGCCAGCGAGTGGAATTAGAGGATCTCGTGTCCAGTGCGGGCAATCTGGCAGACACTAAGAAGTTGGTACAGCAGCTAGCTGGTGAAGGGGTACGGCTAGTCGTCACCAGTCGGAACGAAACTACTGGGAAGGAAGAAGTAGAAGTCGCCCATGAAGCTTTAATCCGCTATTGGCCAACGTTGCAGGAGTGGTTGAATCAGAACCGCAACGACTTGCAACTGCGAGAAAACATAAATCAGGCGGCAGAAGATTGGCACCAGCATAAGGAACAACCAGACCAAAACAGCTATTTAATCCATCAGGGGGGAAGATTAGAAGATGCACAAGTGCTGTTGAAACAGCCCAAATTTGTGCATCTCAACCAAGAAGAAGCTGAATATGTCTTGGCTTGTTTGGAGTTGCGCGATCGCATCCGCAGGCAAGAAAAACAACGCAGACATCGCCTGCTTTTCGCCGCTGTCAGCTCAGCTTTTGTCTTTGCTGGATTTGCTATCTTTGCTGGATATCAGTGGCGGCAAGCAGAAGTTGAGCGAATTCAGGCGTTAAGTACTTCCTCAGAAGCTAAGTTGGAAGTCGATCAATTAGAGGCATTGATAGGAAGTTTACAAGCAGCCAAAGAAGTTAAGCACCTGTGGATATCAAACACAATTTTAATGAACGAAGTCATGGGCAGGCTGCACAAAGTAACTTCTGAAGTCACAGAAATCAATCGCCTACAAGGGCATAAACGCCCCGTTACGGATGTCAGTTTTAGCCCTGATGGCCAGCTACTGGCGAGTACTGGAGTTGATGGCACAGTTCGTTTGTCAGATTTACATGGCAAAGAACTAATTAAATTTGGAGTGAGTAAAGAACGTGTTAGAAATATCTACTTTAGCCCGGATGGTCGGCTACTGGCGACTGGTGGTGAGGATGGGACTACAAAATTGTGGGATTTGAAGGGAAACCTAATGAGGGAATTTCCTAAGCAGAAGGAGGGGGTATTTAATATCACTTTCAGCCCTAATGGTAAGACTATCGCCACTGGTTCTGGGGATGGCATGGTTCGCTTATGGAGTTGGGAGGGCAAATTATTAAAAGAATTTCCTGCCCATAATACCACTAGGAATAAAAAAGTGTGGGGCATCAGTTTTAGCCCAGATGGTAAGACTCTCGCTACAGGTTCTGAGGACGGCACCGCCAAGTTGTGGGATTTGAACGGCAAACTTTTAAGCGAATTTAAAGGGCATAAAGATACGGTGTTTAGTGTTAGTTTTAGTCCCAATGGTCAAAAACTTGCCACTGCCTCTATGGACAGCACTGTCAAGCTGTGGGATTTGAAAGGAAAAGAGTTGAGAGAATTGTCAGGACATAAAGACTGGGTGTTTAGCGTCAGTTTTAGTCCAGATGGTCAGAACCTTGCCACTGGTTCAAAGGACGGGTTTGTTCGTTTCTGGGATTTGAATGGAAAACTCTTGAAGGAATTTAAAGGGCATTCAGACTCAGTTAGGAGTGTTATTTTCAGCCCAAATGGCAAGCTTTTGGCAACTGCGGGATACGACAGCACTGTACGCTTGTGGAATTTGCAGCAATATCGCCCGCCGCTAACTGATTTTAAAGCGCACAAAGGAGAAGTGTGGAGTGTCAGTTTTAGCTCTGATGGTGAGATACTAGCGACTGCTGGAGCTGATGGTAATGTCCGCCTGTGGGATTATTTATCAGGCGAGAATCTGGGAGAATTTAAAGGTCATAAAGGTATAATTTGGAAGGTAAGTTTTAGCCCAAATGGCAAACATTTAGCTACATCAGGAGAGGATGGAACCGCTCGCTTGTGGAGTTTATTTGGTAAGCAACGGAGAGAATTAAAGGGTCATAAAGGTGGAGTTTTGGGTCTGAACTTTAGCCCGGATGGTAATTTTTTAGCTACATCAGGAAAGGATGGCACTGCTCGCTTGTGGGATTTGTATGGTAAGCAACTGAGAGAATTAAAAGGTCATGAAGGTGCCGTCCTGAGTGTCAGTTTTAGCCCGAATGGCAAACTTTTAGCTACCGCCGGAATGGATGGCATTGTACGTTTGTGGAATTTATCTGGTCAGAAGGTAAGAGAATTCCCCGCGCATCGAGACTGGATCAACAGCGTCATTTGGAGCAATGACGGTCAAAAATTGGCTACCGGTAGTAACGATCGCACTGTCCGCTTGTGGGATTTGTCCGGTCATAAATTAAATGAATTAAAAGGTCATATAGGCCCGGTTCTGAAACTCCGTTGGAGTGAGGATGGTAAGCTGCTAGCAACTGCCGGAGCTGACTCAACTGCTCGTCTGTGGGATGTAGCCGGTCAAGAGGTAGCTGTATTCAAAGGTCATAAAGGTGAGGTCAAGAGCGTCGGTTTTAGTCTCAATGGCAAGCTTCTAGCTACGAGTGGCGAAGATGGAACGGTTAAGTTATGGCGGGTTGAAGGATTAGATGAGCTGATGGTGCGGGGTTGCACTTGGGTACGTGACTATCTCAATAATCCTGATTCCGAAGTTATGCCTGAAGAACGTCACGTTTGTGATGGTATTGGCACTGCTAGTAATTTACCTAAACCTAACTGAGAATATTAGCTGCTGCCTGAAAATTTAAAAGCTGTGCGGGAGTTTTCCCACACAGCCGTTTACATAGTTGCGATATTTGCGTTCGCTATTAACTCAATCCCTTCAACACATTCAAGAGATTAGTGGCTATTGATGTTGCTGTTTGCAGGCTTTCGGCGCTGTCAACGGTCGCCTTGGGCGCGGTATTGACAAATTGCTCTAGTGATGAAATAAGCTGTGTCTGAGCCTGCTTGAGGTCAATTTCACCAGCCACTGAGTCCGCGCTGCTTTCTGCGGGCTTTTGTCCCAGGCCAGCACGCACCTGCACAGGTCCTATCGTAGGGCGATCGGCGCTGGCATCTTTACTGTCACTGACGACTAGCCGGACTGCTGGATCGCCGATAATCGCATAGTTGCGGGCGTCATTGTTAGCCGTCCACATACCAGCCAAACTCTGATTGTTCGGGACTGCCCCCCACTTGATTTCTTCTAGATCCATGCTGAGGTCGGAGGAGATTTCAGCATAGCGCTCGTCAAAATACTCTACCGCAGACCCGACTGGATGACCTTCCAGCAGACGCTTCACGCTACTCTGAAAAACTGCGATCTGCCTGCGATCTGCACTAGAACCGCGAATATCTGACCAGGAGAAAGAACAGCCCCACGCGCGATCGACGTGACCAATTACAGCGAGAACACCTCCCTTGGGATGGCTCAGGAGTTTCTGTGGCAAGCGAGCAAGAAAGGGGTACGGTGCAATGTCTGGTCGTTCAGAAAGGGATTTTTTGTGACCGTCGAATTCATCTTTTTGGGGGCAACCTGCGCCATAGCAAGCAAAGTGAAAAGCAATTAACCCCAGCAAGCGAGCGTCCTCGCTAATATCGTCTGCAGAAAAGTAAAAATCTTCCGGGATCGGCTGTCTCCACTGCTTGGGACCTGGCCAGTCTTGGCACAGCAGTGCGCCTTGGTGGCGCAGTTGTAACGGATCGCCATTTTTAAAGCCCATACCGTGGCTGGCAGTGAACAGCAAACTAGGCGTTTCGCTACCTCCTAGCAGTTGCCCTAGTCGGGCCTTGGTTGCTTCTTCTTTAAGAATCGTTTTCACATCCCAGTTGGGATGTTCCTCAACAACCCATTCCGAAAGTGGCATGATGAGGTCTTGAGTGCTGAGATTAGTCGCAGCGTCTCCTGGGTTGCACACGCCGAAAAAGGCAGCACTAGGGGATAGAGATAAATTGCTAGTTTCAGCTTCTACTACACTGTGAGCGTACTGCGCGTATTCCTGTAGCGTATCAAAGTAAATGCGACCCACTGCGTACTGAACGCTGAGCTGGGACTGAAAACGATAGGGAATTGTTACTGGATCTCCAACAATCAGCAGGTAGTAGGGCATTTTGTCTGGATCGGCTGGACCTGGCCCTACTCCCTGACGCGAGAGAAACTGATTTTTTGACTCGCCTGGACGATAACCCCTGACACCGGTGTATTCCTGGTAATATTTTTCTTTCTTCTGGGTTGCTTGCCTTTTGCGATGCTCTAACAGTTCGCTGAGTGCTTCCTGGATTGCAGGCTCGGCATTGTAAGCAAAGATTACTCCCCAACCCGTTTCTTCTAACTTCTTAGGGTCTACTCCCTCCACGGGAGCAAAATCCGCGTCTAGCCCTTCGACCAATTTCTTTTTTTGCTGGAGGTCGTAGAGATCGTCTGGATCAAACTCTTCGCCTTGGGCAATTCTAGATACTTGCTCGGCGGTCAGAGGGGGAAGCAAATAATCGCCCGTCGAGCCATTAATTCCATTGAAAAATAGCAAGTCTTCTTCGTTCATATTTTTGGTTCCTGGTGGGCTGGGCGAATAATCACAATTTGAGTTTTGAGTGAATCAGATAGAAACCCCACAAGCTTTTTTAACAAGGGCTTTCTGAGTCTCTATCCGTTCTCACAGGCAAAAAAATTGGGTCTAACTCTGGCGGTTAACTGGAATAAGCTGCCGACCACACAGCATGAGCTACTTCCGGCTTGGCAATGTCGGAATGGGCACCCATTGTTGGCCCTCCCAGGTTCGCACAAATAAACTCGCTGCTTTCGAGGTTATAGATTTTGCCCGGTTTAAAATCATAAAAGCCTTCGCAGGGGAGCATATTTATGTTTTCCGCTGCGAGGTCATCTCCGCCTAGACCAAAGCTGCCAATTCCACCATACTTAGGCAATTGACCGGGGGCAAAGTCCACAGCACTAAAGGCAGTCTTTCCCGCTAGGGGGTACATCCGGCCGACTGCATAGTCTAAGTAGGAGTGAGTTGTAACGATCGGACCTGCGACTTTACCTTGAGCGATGATTGTATTAAAGTAACCGGGGCGATCGCGTTCGTATGAAATCTTTGAACAATAAGACCAGAGCGATAGAGCGCCTTGTACCAACGCCAGAGAATTCACTGGGCGGACTAAGCTACCCTTCCCTTGCGGACCGTTGAGCATGGAAGAGACAACAACGCATCCAAAGCTGTGACCCATCAGGTGGAATCGCACCGTTTCTGCAGCGTTCTCTTGCAGTGTTTTTAACAAGTTGAAACCAGTGCTTTCACCGATTTTGCGAGCGCGGTCTTTCATTTTCCAATAAGACAGTACCCGCAGGGGGTCCAAAACCTTATCCCAGACTGAGCTGCTGTCGGTGCTGAAACTTACTGGTTCATCTATACTGGCTTCATAGATGGCTTCTGGATCGAAACCTTCCCAATCCGAACCCGGTGCCGCACCTTCACCTTCGCTACCCAAGTCAGCCTCTTGGTTCAACACTTGGTAGGCGTTGAGTACCTCTGGTGGCAAGCTATCAAGTGTGTTGTCTTCGCTCGCCGCCCGGAGAATTGTTTGCAGGGCTTGCCGTGCTGCTTCAGTGTTAGCAATGCGCGAGGCATATTCATCTACTAACCCCTCAACTGGATCTTCGTCGTTCACGTCAAAGGACACCGAACTTGTCAAATCTTCATCGCCCCAAGGTTTGCTCGGCCAGTGCAGTCCGATCATTAAGGGACGAAATCCCGATCGCACCTGTGTTAT
Organism: Microcoleus sp. B5-D4; assembly: GCF_036705145.1. Lineage (NCBI taxonomy): Bacteria > Bacillati > Cyanobacteriota > Cyanophyceae > Oscillatoriales > Microcoleaceae > Microcoleus > Microcoleus sp. B5-D4. The sequence continues at coordinate 31,723 of NZ_JAUBTV010000046.1, forward strand.
TTTTTCAATATCGGCTGTTTGTTTAGCCATAGCGCCAATCCAGTCGTTGTACTGCTGTCGCGCTGCGGGGATGTCACCCATCCACCCGTGGCTCATAAGGAATACATCTGTGATTGGCTCATTGGCTAGTGCTGAGAAGATTTGTTCGCTCAGTTTCTTTCCATCAGCTTCATCGCGTTCATTGCCATCCTTATCAAAGGCAATCAGGTAGTAATTCAAGGAAGTATTAGGTACTTTTTCAATTGGCATGGCATTTATAATTTTTAGGGTGTGGGTGTCGTTTTAGGTGAACTCAAGATGGAAATGTTATCCCAAAGTTTTTATTGAAAAGTTCGCTCTTATTTCGGGCTGTGCAAGACTAAGTTCCTCAAATTCTCAATCAGTCTGCACAACGTTCCCAATTTATGAGCGAATCGTTCTATCGGCTTTGGGATTACGTGCTGAGTGGCCGTTTATATAGCGCCCTCGCCAATTCCGGTATTTTGTTTGCAGTTGGCCTTAAGAAAGCGATCTGGTATCAAATTCATTCTGAAACCAAGAGAAACGCTCTTGGAAGCTCTTTTCTATCTCTGCCTTTACTTGTTGAGGCTTTTGTCCTTTTTGAGGAATAAAGACATTATTATACTGTACCTTGGTCAATTGAGAATTTCTCTCTGAAAGCGTGATTGTCCCTCGATAGAGACTGACAGGCATTACGCTTTTTGTTACTTCATACACTAGGAGTTTTTCCGCATCAGAGGCATAGATTAAGTTTTCTTCAAGAATCTTATTCTGAGGAAAAAATACTCGTCTTCCCGATACAGGAATCATTCTGACATCTATAGCATGTTGTACCCAAGATATATCTTCCCAATTGCCGATTATTGCCCATAATTGCTCGGCGGGACAATATACATCAACCTCGAAGGAGCAACGCAGACCGTCTCGTTCAAGAATAAAGTTGTTAAATTCCTCAACTCGTCGTTCAGGAGCCGTGGCTATTATTTGCAGAAACTTTGTTCGCTCCTTTTCCTCTTGTCCCTGTAAAGCAAAGTCAAGTGTAAGCGTTACTTCTGAGCCTTGGCTACCATCACTCATCGGATAAACTCTGATGGTAAGCTCATAGAAGCTAAAAAAAGAATTGGCTTCAGGGATATTAATTTTCCAAATTCTTTTCTGCGAGTCGTAAACAACTAATGTTTCGCGGGTAAGAGAGCCTTTGTACTCAAATCGTATTGTTGATCCTATGCCATTAGTGGGCTGATTTTCTCCTGTTTCTAACCTAATATCTGGGTGATCACTTAAAGCTTTTTGAAGTGCTAAATAGTCGTCAAATGCTGACCAAAATTCATCAGGCGATAACGAGGTTAAGTTATTACTGGTACGCGAGAGGCGTTTGCCAGAAGCTAAATAATCAACCTCTACTTGTGAAAAAGAAAACGGCATTGTACCTATCTCCTAAAATAAAAAAGGACTAAATGTCAATACTGGGGGGTAGATTTTCAGGGTCTAAATAGGGGTAGGGAAGTTTACCTGCATCCTGTAGCTTCATGTTACGTAGTTTTATATCCGTTGAAAGTGCTGTGAAGCGAAGATTTGCACGATGCTGTACTTCTGGAAATCTCTTCTCCAAAGGGGCGATCGCTAAAGGGCCTGCAAGGCGAAAACGTGAAGCATCCGTGAGCAAATAAGCAGAGGTAAGCTGGAATAAAATCCGCTTTATAGTGTGAGGCAAGGCAGCTTTCACATACTCATCAGAAATCTCATCTTCCCCCTCTGGCATTGGTGCCAACATTGCGATAGGGTAATTAGGAAGATAAGCACCATAGTCAAACTGAGCAAAGTTTAATATGGCGTGTCCGGCACTCGTTTTCCAGATTATATTTTGTAGTACCCAAGCTAATTGCTTTTTACTGGAAATATTTTCAGGGAATGAGGGGATGTCAGCCTTATTTGGGTCTCTCATCTCTGTAACCCATCCCTTGATCATCGCGTCAGTGGCTACATCATCGTCATTAGGATATGCTGCATTAACAAAGTCGGTTGTGTACTCGCCAAAAATATCCCATAACTTGAAGCCATCTTCACGGTAGTAATAATCTTGAATGCCCTCTGATTGCTCGCGGTCAAATCCACGTTCCGAAAGTTGCTGAGGAAAACTTGATTTCTCAAAATCCCATTTGAGCCATGCGTTGAGCATAATCTCCAAACCTTGAGCCGTTCCAGTGGAAAACGTGCTGTCTGTAAACGGCATCACATTTGAAACGAGGGTGTGCCGTGCCACATAGTTGATACCAATTGTGTCCTTGAAATGAGGTGCAAGCAAGTCCCTGATTGGGTGATCTACGCTAGGTGGAAAAGAATTGTGAAAAGCAACGGCAAAAGGTTCGACACCAATATGGCCGAATCCGAGATGCCAAATAAATTGCATCACCTGATTGTCTGCACTCTTCATGTGCAGTTTCGCGAGCATCCAGCGGTTTGTTGGGGACTGCGGAGTGTAAACCGGAAGATCATCATTTAGTCGGATACCTATCATGTCCACAAAAGTCTCTCCTTCCTCAGAGTCTTGCACGATAAGCCCCGTAGCAGGATATGTATACATACCTTGGTGCGGCTTAACGTTCTTCAGTTCTGGAAGATCGACTATTAATAGGCGTTTTTCAAGGAGCAAATCACGTAGAGACTTTCCTTTATAACTAAGGTCGCGCATATTTTCTGGAACTTCCTCAATACTTCCTACAACCTTGATTGTCATAGGATTAAGACCGTTCAAGAAGTGACGGGCAAACTCTCTATCTTTACGCCAATTTTCATTGATGTATGGGGTTTCACCAATGTATCCACCTTGTACAGCTTGGTAAATATCACCTGACTTGGCAAGACGTTCTTGTATGCCAAGCTCAGTATAAAGAACCTCATTTAGTCGCTTAAAAAACATACCAGCTCTTGTTGGGTCTAGAGCCTCAGATTGTGGAAGTCCCTTAACAGCCCGAGGAAGTCTAGTCAAATCGACATCAGGCAACTCCGCATTTTTTTCATATGTCTGATATTCCCATTTTTCTGGCTGCTCGACCACAACGTCAGTAAGTACCTGTTTTAGTATTTTCTCAAGAGTCGCTATGAAATCAGCAACGCTTGTAGGATTATGGCTCAATTGCTCAGCATAGTTAGGTAAATTCATTGTTTGAGATTCTCCAATCAAATTAAATGCACTATTCAAATACTTTATCGCATCAGTATAAGCATTATGTTGTACGTTCATAAGTGCCTGTTTTACTTGCGGTGGGGATGCTTCAGTGTATGAAAACCATCTGACTTTTGTTAAAGTTTCTTTCCCAGTCATGGGATCGACTAAAGGAGTAAATTCCACAAAAGTAGATACTGCCTTTAAACCAGGGATTTGGGGTTCCACTTGCACAAAGTCATATCGTTCGGAGAATTTATCATCATCCCTCGCTACAAGCAATTCATCAAACGTAGTATGTTGAACACTAAGTTTGAATCGCCTGATACAACCGACTTTATCATTTCCTGGGGGAAGAATATCCATCGTTTCGTAGATTTTCCACCATTGTAGGTTTTCTTTTCCAAACGGTCTAAATATCTTCCAAACTTGATGAATTGGTGCTTGTACAATTCCCAACACTTCAACATCAGGATTTCGCTCAAAACAAGCTGGGTCAGTCACTTTTAAAATCTCCTTGATTAAGGTTTTCACAGGCGTGTTTTACTCTTTTAGTTCTAACCGCCTTGATGACTACTGGGACGTTTTGCGGTTGCCTTTCACGGGAGCATCTACCCCTTCATACTTTGGTTTACTGTACGCATTAGACTCATCCCCCCGTACAGTTGTCCGGCGTTGTAGGCTTGTTATGAGTTACTATTTACTCATCTTCCCTCTAAGGGAGACATCGATTTAGATGTCTTTTACAGCTACTTTCGAGTCACGTCTGTTGACGATAGTTCTGTTACTAGGTTTACTGTACGTTAACCTTGTCTGACTCCACTAGCCGGGATTCTCGCATTTGCTTCGAGTTACCGTCATTTAACCCATGCACCGCAAGTAAGAGATACCATCCTCTTAAGTGTGGGCTATATATTCACTCCTGTGGTTTGGAGGGAGGGAAATTAACCCTCATAACTGTGAAGTTGTCTCGGTTTCAAAGAACCTAGCCTCTCTCCCCATCTACTTTATCAGTAGTCAGGAGTTACGCAGCTACGCTATATGTAGCGTACTAATGAGTTAGATATCGCTGAGGAACTCAAACGCGATCGCCAACAGCCTGAATTAGGCGATCGCCCGCTCCTTAACGCGCTATATATAGCGTCATGGCGTAAGTCCCGAGTAGTGTGTTGAGAGAACGAATCGCACTTGGACATACAGACTATATTCCTTTAGATAGATGATTGTCAAGGGGGATTTACTTCTTTGTGATTCTTAATGAACATTAAGAAAATGTAGAGACTGTAAAAATTTAATACTTATAGAACCTATTTGGGATCTATTCACTTAGGGGTATAGCCGAGATACGATACTGTTGGCGAAACATTTTTTAACATTCTTGGCGATCGTCAAGAGGTTAGGGCACAGTAGATAGTTTGCTTATTTTTGCTAACGTATGCTACGATTTGCTATATGGCATACGTCCCACTTAGAAAAGCAGTCGAATTTCTGGGCTTGCATCCACACACCCTAAGAAAATATGCAGACGAAGGGAAGATCAAAAGCATCAAAAACGAAGCAGGGCAACGACTCTACGATGTCGAATCCTATCAACGCGGTGCAACTAGAACCAGGGTAAACGCATCTAAATTAATTTGACAAAACCCTGAATTTATGCATTACTAAATAACTAAAAAAACCTTCTTAAAATCATTAATTTTCACCCCACTTGAGAAGATAAAATCAGAACCTTAAGATTTTCTAAACTTCTTAAAACCGGATAATTTTCCTTCTTAGATAGGTGTTAGATTTCGAGCATTAACTGGCAGAGTTTAAAAAATTAACTAAATAATTATTGTCCCTTGCTGCTCGATACCGCTTCATTTTTAGACTTTGTGCCGGAAGTTTTTTCTTGTTTTAGTAAATTTATAGCCAAGCGACGTAGAAGTGCAAAATTTGCGGGAGAGTTCTGTTTCCGAATCCGGCTTTCATATAAGAGAGAATGTAACATCAAGCGTCCAATGTAAGCTATTTTCAATGCCCCAATGACGGAGGATAGCCCCAGCAATTGTCTCAGCATTACAGCTTAAACTACTAAGCGTAAAAACGATCTGAGCGTGGTGGTTTTCTTCCACAGCCGTCGTTCACTAACTATCATGACAACTGTTTTTAATCCCGTCCATATATCTATACCGCAGCCAGTGTTAATATCTATCCACTCGTCCCGGGGTTCCCAAAATTGATTGTTGATTGCGATGCGATCTGAAAATTGTCTCGCTATCGCCTCCCGCATGTCAACAGGAATTTCCTCTTCAAAATACACGTAAAAATCAAAATCTGACGACTCATCCGTAACTATAGTTGTTCGATAACCTGCTAAAACGACGGCTACAACTTGAGCCAAACTGCTAAACTTATCCCCAATAGTTTGAGCAATTAATGGAATTTTTGCGATAGCTAATTGATAATTATGCAGCATTTAATTACGTTTTTTTGAACGTAAAAATAACACCAAATGCTTAACTTTAGTAATCAAATTTTTAACGCATAACTTTGAAATCGTAACTCAACAATTGATAATTGTTAACAAATACGACGGAGGCGAACTGATGCGCTGCTGCCTCGTACCCCTACCAAAATTATTTCAAAAGTAGCATAAAACTTTGTTTTTTTATTTTACACTTTGACACGCGGATAGTGTAGAATCTAAAATCTAAAATCTAAAATCTAAAATCCCTATGTCCTTCGTTGGTTTGCACATTCACAGCGATTATAGCTTACTAGATGGGGCTTCTCAGCTACAACAGCTCGCAGAACGGGCGGTGGAATTGGGGATGCCCGCGATCGCCCTTACAGACCACGGGGTGATGTACGGGGCGATCGAGCTAATCAAAGTTTGCCGAAATAAAAACATCAAGCCGATTATTGGCAATGAAATGTATGTCGTCAACGGCGACATAGAAGTAAAAGTTCGAGGTAGAAGAAAATACCATCAAGTTGTTTTAGCTAAAAATACTCAAGGTTATAAAAACCTCGTCAAACTAACCACAATTTCCCACTTAAAGGGAATGCCTGAAAGAGGTATTTTTGCCCGCCCCTGCATCAACAAGGAACTGCTAAAACAATACTCCGAAGGTTTAATTGTTACCAGTGCTTGTTTGGGCGGCGAAGTTCCCCAAATGATTCTGCAAAACAAGCTAGATACTGCCCGTGAAGTAGCCACATGGTATAAAGAAGTATTTGGAGAAGATTACTATATAGAAATTCAAGACCACGGTTCCCCGGAAGACCGGATTGTTAATGTTGAAATCGTCAAAATTGCCCGCGAACTCAAGATTAAAATAATTGCCACTAATGATTCTCACTATATTTCCTGCAACGACGTAGAAGCACACGATGCTTTGCTGTGCATTAACACCAACAAACTGATTGAAGAAGACAAGCGGATGCGCTACAGCGGTACTGAATATCTTAAGTCCGCAGAGGAGATGGCGCAACTGTTTCGAGACCATTTGGATGATGAAACGATCAAAGAGGCGATCGAAAATACCCTAGAGGTCGCAAATAAAGTATCGAGATACGAGCTCACAGGAGAAGCTCGAATTCCCACAATTCCAATTCCTCCAGAACATACAGCCGATACTTATGTAGAAGAAATATCCTGGCTGGGACTGTTAGAACGCCTCAAAGCCCGCACCAGAAATGAAATCCCCCCAGTCTACAAACAAAGACTAGAATACGAACTGAAAATGCTTCAGCAGATGGGCTTTTCGGAATACTTTTTAGTAGTTTGGGACTACATAAAATATGCGAGAGACAACGATATTCCAGTAGGGCCAGGACGCGGTTCTGCAGCAGGTTCTCTAGTTGCTTACGTCCTCAAAATCACCAATATCGACCCCGTACACCACGGGCTACTATTCGAGCGATTTCTCAACCCCGAACGCAAATCTATGCCAGATATTGATAGCGATTTCTGCATAGAAAGGCGGGACGACATGATTAAATACGTTACAGAAAAATATGGTAGCGAGCGCGTAGCGCAAATTATTACTTTCAACAGAATGACATCCAAAGCTGTATTGAAAGATGTTGCCCGGGTGTTAGGTATTCCCTACAAAAAAGCCGACGAAATGGCAAAATTAATTCCCGTGTCCAGGGGAAAACCGGAAAAACTTAAAGTGATGATTTCCAATGACACACCTGCACAGGAATTTAAAGACAACTATGAAAATACAATTTGCATAAATGCAGAAACTGGTACTGAAGTCCCCGTTCGTCAGTGGATTGACATGGCAATTCGCATTGAAGGAACTAACAAAACCTATGGTGTTCACGCGGCCGGTGTGGTAATTTCTTCAGAGCCGTTGGATGAACTTGTACCGCTGCAAAAGAATAATGAGGGTGCTGTGATTACCCAATATTTCATGGAAGATTTGGAATTTTTGGGGCTGCTGAAAATGGACTTTTTGGGATTGAAAAATTTAACAACGCTCCAGAAAACTGTTGATTATATTAAGCAAACCCAAAATCTAATTGTCGATCCAGAAATGCTACCTTCTGATATAGAGCGCAGAGCTCAAGAGACTTTTGGCCGAATCAAAAAGTTACCCGATGATGTAGATAAAACCTATAGACTTTTAGAAAGAGGAGATTTAGAAGGTATTTTTCAGTTAGAATCCTCTGGAATGCTGGATGTAGTGAAAAAACTCAAACCTTCCTGTCTGGATGATATTTCTTCTATTTTGGCACTTTACCGACCTGGGCCGCTGGATGCAGGTTTGATTCCTCAGTTTATTGACTGCAAGCACGGTAAAACAGTTGAGTACGATCATCCGCTATTAGAACCGATTTTAAAAGAGACTTACGGAACGCTTTGCTTTCAAGAGCAAATTATGCGGATGGCTCAAGATTTGGCAGGCTATTCTTTGGGGCAAGCTGACTTGCTGCGGCGGGCAATGGGCAAGAAGAAAGCTGATGAAATGCAGAAGCAAAAAGAAACGTTTATCGACGGCGCAACTAAGAATGGAGTCAGTCAAAGAATTGCTGAAAAGTTGTTCGCGCAGATGCTACAATTTGCAGAGTATTGCTTGAGCTATGATACGCAGATATTGACAGTGGAATATGGGCCGATGGCTATTGGCAAAATTGTTGAGGAAAAAATTGAATGTACTGTTTATAGTGTGGATAGCAACGGTTATATTTATACACAGTCAATTGCACAGTGGCATCGCCGGGGGCAGCAGGAGGTCTTTGAGTATTGCCTGGAAGATGGCTCGATAATTCGCGCCACAAAAGATCACAAGTTTATGACTGTTGGCGGTCAAATGCTGCCCATTGACGAAATCTTTGAACAAGGATTAGACTTAAAACAAATCAACTCTAGCTCAGATATATAAAATGTATCTCGACTATAGGCAGCTAAAATCGGAACACAAGGAACAAATCATTTCTGCTTTTAATCAGGGCATGGAGTGTCGAGACATTCCTAACTACCTTGGTGTGAGTGAAAGAGCAGTTTCAAGGGTTTTAAAAGAAGCAGACATTAATACTAAGCGGCGCAACCGCTATACTTTAAATGAGAGCTATTTTGATGTAATTGACTCTCAAGCTAAAGCTTATTTATTAGGATTGATAGCTGCTGATGGCTGCGTTACTCAAACTAATTATGTAGCTTTTGAATCTATTGACAAAGAACTTACAGAAATGCTCAGCATAGAGCTACAATACTCTGGTGAAATTAGAGTTATTCAGCCTCAAAATTATGCTCCTCACTACCGAATAAATTTTTCTTCTGAAAAGCTGGCCAGCTCTTTACAGGGCTACGGCATCATAACAGGAAGAACTTTTTCGGAAGTTACCTATTTCCCTAACTTAAAATATTTAGGGTCTTATGTGTTAGGCTATTTTGACGGTGACGGTTGTGCTTATGCAAACAAAGGTAGAAGTGGCGGTTTAGTCTGCATTGTTGGTTCCTTTGAATTTGCCCGCGAACTAGCAATGCACCTAGGGATGGGTTCTGTACAAGAGCATCAATTAAAAAAAGTTTATTATTGGAGAATCTTTAGTCGAAAAAATATACAAGCATTCTATGATTTTGTGTATCAATATCCCCGCTTGGGATTGCAACGAAAGAAAACTAAAATAGAGGCTATTCTCAGGAGTTAGAAACATGGTAAAAATTATTAGTAGAAAATCACTAGGAACTCAAGAAGTCTATGACATAGGCGTTGAACGAGAACATAACTTTATCCTAGAAAATAGTTTGGTGGCATCTAACTGCTTTAATAAATCCCATTCAATGGCCTATGCCTATATTACCTATCAAACTGCCTATTTAAAGGCGAATTATCCTCTAGAATACATGGCTGCACTGCTGACTGCTAACAGGGGCGATCAGGATAAAGTACAGAAATATATTGCCAATTGTCTCAAGCTGGGTATTGAGGTTGAGCCGCCAGATGTTAATAGCTCGGAACTTACTTTTACACCGATGCCGAAACAGATGACTGGCTCTGCAAAAGATAAAATTTTGTTTGGAATTTCGGCGGTTAAAAATGTGGGAGAATCGGCAATTGAAAATATTTTGGCGGCGCGGCAGGAAGGGGGTAAGTTTAAATCGTTGGCTGATTTGTGCGATCGCGTAAATCTCCATTCTGTCAACCGTCGCGCTCTAGAAGCTTTAATTCAATGCGGTGCTTTTGATAAAATTGACAGCAACCGCAAGCAATTAGTAAACGATCTCGAAGGGGTGATGAAATGGGCGCAAGACCGCAAAAGAGACCGGGAAAGTGGCCAAGGTAATCTTTTTGACTTGTTAGGTGCGAATAGCTTCGGGAAGTCAGTCAATACCTATGAGTCCGCGCCCAAATCTAAAGTGGTACCAGATTTTGAAAAACAGGAGAAATTGCGTTTAGAAAAAGAACTGCTTGGCTTTTATGTGTCAGAACATCCCCTAAAGTTTCTCATGCAAGTAAACGAAGACCCCGATGTTGTGACTCTCGAACAGTTAGCAGATAAAAAGGGGAAAGTATCAGTTATTGTCATGCTTAGCGCTATTAAAATGGTAGTGACTAAAAAAGGCGATGCGATGGCAATTTTGCAATTAGAAGATTTGACTGCTCAAATAAAAGCTGTGGTGTTCCCCAAGGCTTACGAACAAGTGAAACCTTACATTGTAGAGAATGCGATCTTACTGATTAGTGGAAAAATTGAGAAAGATGGGGAGGAAATTCAGATAATTGTAGACACTGCAAAGCCGGTTGAAACAGTACAGGTTGCAGAGGAAATCCAGAAGGCGGAACCGGAAATAAATAACTCTTGGCCGGCGGAACCAGTCAACGTTGTACGATCGACAAAACCTGTGGAAGTTCTAGAAATGGTGATTGTCAAGCTGACACCGCAACAAGTACAAGACGGGAAAAAACTCAATTCCCTCAAAGCTATTTTGCAAGAACTTTCCAATCGGGGAGAAGGTGCTAGCGTGTCGGTGGGGGGAATTGTTGTCGGTGAATATTCCTGTCAACCCCTTCGCATTAACCCTCAATTGTGGGTGCAAGATGGCGAGGGAACTGTTAGCCGTCTCAAGTCTGCTGGATTTGATGCTTGGGTTTTTTCTCTACACAATCGCGGGGATGCTGCGGTATTTCGAGAAATGCGATCGCAACTTAATGTACATTCTTGGGCTAGTCGTTTACTCGACACTGAAACCGATCGCCTTCACAAGTATGTCAATTATCTCGCCCAACTAAGGAATGAGAATTAAATAACTTCCACAAGTTTGTGGGATGGGCGTCCCGCCCATCCCACAATAACAATTAAAATTGTAAGTTATTTAATTCGCGATCCTAAACAGACGCTAGTCAAATCAAAGTTTCGGATTAATCCCGACTACCCTCTCAAGTTTATTCTTGTGAGGATGCTTTGGCTTTAATCACCGCTTCTCTAAAGCCTAAAACTAATAAAATATTGGCAAGTGTTAAGAATAGTTCCGCAGAACCGTGAAGCCAATCGACATTTGCTAGTGACTCGTTGTAGGTAACTTTTGCGTAAATTGCGGCGGGAATCGTCACCGCTACAAAAACGAGAGTGCCGTAAAAACCCATCAGAGCTAAACGAGGTGTTTTTCCCGATCGAGTCAAAAACCAGAGAAATCCCAAGTAGGGAAATAGAGACAGAACAAATAAAGTTTCTTTGGAAATCATTAGTAATCGGTGAGCGACCAGATACTATGATAAATTAAAACGTCAAAAATTAGTGTGAATAATTTTTAACTTTTAATGTTGAGTTTTTAATATTTAATTAGACAGATGCACCCGTTTCAATCGAACCGCTATAGAATCACCCAATACCATAGCTCTTAACCCAAGCCGCAGCAAGTCGGCAGTATTCAAAACCCCTCAGCCACGCGGAGACAAAACCCGTAACTTTTTCCCTAACACCGTTTTTAGAATAACACATTTTTCACCGTGCCAGTGTGTTAATTGTCCATCACCCCAAAGCTAAGCTGTCACGCATTTAAATTGCATATTGAGGGCGGGTTCTTAGGCCCAACCCTACTCCCCACAAAGCTTAGATTATTTTTTGACATTCAATTTAAATGCACAACAGCTTACCCAGCAATTAGAAAGAGAGACGGTTCCAAAGTTTTCTGTCTGCTAGGCATTAAGCAAGCATCGTTCAAAACCTCTAAATCCAAGCCGTTATTTCTATCTGCTGCCAGAATTTCCTTTAGCTTAGCATCAAAATCAAAACACGGGCCGCAATCCCAAACTTTGAGTTCCAACCGTCCGTTAAACACCCTAATTTCCAGTTGAACAGGAGTTTCTACTGGCAGATTTTTGTGAGCGTGGCGAACTGCATTTCTGAAACCTTCAGCCAACGCCAACTGAAACTTACACCAAACCTCATTGGGGAGCGATAAATCTTTCAACTGCTCAAACCACAACAAAACTTGAGTTAAAGCATTGACATCTGTGTTGACTTGCAGGCTAATATGTTGAATACAAGTTTCATGCAGCTCTTCTTCCTGCTCTGTTTCAGTCTGCCAATCCCAGGTGTTTAATAAATTCATTAACCCATCTAAAACGCTAGCTTTTTTTATATTTTGGGAGCGATTGCAGCCTTTTACTTCGTAATTTTTGCTCAGCGACAAACAATTTCGATTGTCGAGAGTCCGGGTGTAACTGAGATCGTCTGCAATCTGCCACATGAGTTTGATCCCCCTCCCGCCTTCTGCAAGTTGATCTATGCTGTTCGACATCTATTTTCCTCGTCTGAAAGTATTAGCTGTACCCTATTTTCCCACCCGCCGAGACACGTGGTATTTTTTTTATACTTGCTGGCTCGGTATTATTTCGGGGATCACACAAAAATGCTATCTTTTTTAGAGAAGGCAGCGCATCAGCAATATGTCTTAAGAGTCTAAGCCAATTGGCTTATTTACCGATCGCCTGTACGGAGAACGATCGCCCTCGGCAGCAAAATCCAACTGCATCGATTACAAATACTTATCCGTTGTCGGAGTCTGCCACTTGCTGCAGCCGTCGCCAGAATCCCCGGCATTTAGCGCCTCGGGCCGATCGCCGCTGCAGGGGAGCCTTGATGTGCGGGCTTTCATCCCCAAGGCGTAAGTAACTTCCGTGAGCGCGATCGAACCTTACACCGTTGAGTCGCGTCCATCCACTAGACTAGGACTTACGCAAACAACCCAGTTTCTGCTTAGAATATTGGGTTTGACAGCCAGGAATTAACGAGGAAACCGGGTTTTTGGTCCCCCGCGCGTAAGTCCAGCAGACAAATCGGTGTTGAAAGGCAGTTACAGGACTTACCAAGACTATGACCAAAATCAAACTGAAAATTCTGACTGCAGCGATAATGCTACTCCCATTTTGCGCCGCACTTCCCTTACAAGCTCAAAATCTGTCTCTAGTCAAGCGGCTGCTAGAAACCAGAGGATGTCCCGGATGCGACTTATTTGGCGCTTCCTTGAGCCGTGCAGATTTGTTTGGCGCTTCCTTGAGCCGCGCCACTCTCAGCAGGGCCGACTTAGTTGATGCCGACTTGACTGCGGCTGACTTAATGGAAGCTAATTTAAACAACGCCAACATGAGAAACGCCTTTTTGGCTGACGCCGACCTCAGCAAAGCCGACATGAGCAGGGCCGACATCAGGGGAGCCAACTTAGAAAATGCCAACCTCAGCGAGAGTTTTCTGCGAGACGCATCCCTCCAGTTGGCTAATTTAAAATGCAGTAATTTGAGCGCAGCTAAACTAAGTAGAACCGACCTGAGAAATGCCGATTTAAGCGGTGCAAATCTCAGGGGTGCAGACCTCAAAGAAGCCGATTTAAGCGGTGCAAATCTCAGCGGTGCAGACCTGAGAAATGCCGACTTGAGGGATGCGAGATTGAACAAAGCTAATCTCACAGATGCCAATCTTTGCGGTGCCCGGATGCCAGACCAAAAAACATCTCGGCGAGGCTGCGAAGTTAAGAAAGAACCAGCGATCAGCACGAACAATTACTGTAATTACTGCTATGCTTTGAATGACTGGTGGCTGAATGTATTAAGGTTCTACTAAGCAGTATTATCCCCATCACTACTCTGTTTAATATGTACTGTTAGAAGTGCGAGTAGGCGGTACAGATATCAAACTTAACCTGTTACCGCCAATAGCTTTTATCTACTACTTTGAAGAACCTATAAATTGGCTCAGTATTTGCATATATTCTGCGCCCCCGATCTGTGCCACATTAGTGTGACCTCCATCAGGAACTATGTACAACTGTTTGGGTTCAGGTGCTGCATCAAACAGTTTTTTGGTCATTTCCACTGGAACTACATTGTCAGCAGCCCCGTGAATAAACAGCACAGGCATTTGCAGGCGATCGACTTTTGAAAGAGAATCAAACCGCTGTGTCAGCAAAACATCGATCGGAAACATCCAAAACAGCCCTTTTTGGAAATTCACCATCGCCCGCGTGGAAGTAAAAGAGCCTTCTACGATTACCCCTGCCGCCTCCGGGTGACCCACGGCTAGATCGATCGCGATCGCCCCTCCCAAAGAATGACCGTAGATATAAATTTGATTCGGGTTAATCCCCCGCTGTTTCACCAAATAATCCCAAGCAAGCTGAGCATCCTCATAAACCTGAGATTCACTCGGAAAATCGCCCTGGCTTTTTCCATAACCACGATAATCCATCACAAATACCGACAAACCTAACCGATGAAATCGATGAGCGTGTTCGACATTTGCTCCCACATTTGAAGCATTGCCGTGCAGATACAAAATTACCCCCCCTAACCCCCCCTTGTTAAGGGGGGGAACCGGAGCGACTGCCGGTCTCTCACTTTGCGGGGACGTTCCGACTCCTCTAGCTCCCCCCCTTGGCAAGGGGGGGCTGGGGGGGGTATCCGAGTCTCCGGTGTTAACAGAGGGAACAGCCTCCCCCTTTCTTGCTCCCCCCCTTGCTAAGGGGGGGCTGGGGGGATTTTCCGAGGCAGGAATCCACCACCCGTGCACGCTGTCCACCGCGCCTGTTTTAGTTGGAATTGGCAGCCAGACATCTTGATATTTCAACTGAAAATCATCTGGCGTAGTTTCGATCGCCCGCGCAGGAAAAAAGATAAACTTACCTTGCGCTACAAAGAGGAATACACAAGCAGCAGAATAAGCAACGGCCAAAACTATCCCAAAAGCTATTAGCGATTTAGACAAAAGGAATACTAGCAGATTGTTCATAGATAGAGCACGCGGGAAATTAGAGATCGCTCAAAAGCTAATGGCAAATTATTAATTCAGACAATTAGCCAAGATCGATTACTAACTTCCGCCACCGTATTCCGCCGATTTTCAGAAATTAATGCAATTCCGGGTGGTGTAAGTGCCAATTCGTAGACTGTTCGTAAGCGTGAGCCACCTGAAACAGCCGAGATTCTTGCAAAACATTACCAATCAGTTGTATACCCACGGGCAGTCCTTTATCATCAAATCCGCAGGGCAAACTCAAAGCTGGCAAACCAGCAAGATTCACCGGAATAGTCATCAAATCTGACAAATACATACTCAGGGGGTCATTGAATTTTTCGCCTGCCTTAAATGCGGTAGTAGGAGCAGTGGGACAGACTAAAACATCAACTTGAGAAAAAGCTTTTTCAAAGTCTTCTTTAATCAAAGTCCGAACTTTTTGAGCTTTTAGATAATAGGCATCGTAATATCCAGCCGACAATACGTAAGTGCCGATCGCAATCCGGCGTTTAACTTCCGCACCGAACCCTTGAGAGCGGGTTTTGGCATACATATCCAAAAGATTATCGGGGTCTTTTGACCGGAAACCGTACTTAACTCCATCATATCGCGCCAAATTTGCCGAAGCTTCCGAGGGAGCAATAATGTAGTAAGTGGGCAAACCGTAGCGGAACCGGGGACAAGAAATGACTTGAATTTCTGCGCCCAATTGTTGAAATTGCTCGATCGCCTTAGTAACAGCGTCTTTAACCCCGGAGTCCAGCCCTACACCAAAAGTTTCTTTAATTACACCAATTCTAATCTGACCCTTCGGTCGCAAACTGGGTCTTAAAGCTTGAGCGTAGTCAGGAATTGGGACATTAAGACTCGTGGAATCTCTCGGATCATAACCGGCGATCGCCCCCAACAAAATCGCCGAATCCTCAACAGTCCGGCCAAAGGGCCCGATTTGATCGAGAGAAGAAGCATAGGCCACCAAACCGTAGCGAGAAACCAACCCATAAGTCGGTTTCAGCCCCACCAACCCGCAAAAAGCTGCAGGTTGGCGGATTGAGCCCCCAGTATCCGAACCCAAACTCACGACGCATTCTCCAGCGGCTACCGCTGCGGCAGAACCGCCAGAAGACCCTCCGGGCACGCGCTCCAAGTCCCAAGGATTCGCGGTAACTTGATAAGCAGAAGTTTCTGTCGAGCTCCCCATTGCAAACTCGTCCATATTCGCCTTACCCACAATCACCGCACCGGCTGCTTGGAGTTTCGAGACGACGGTGGCATCGTAGGGAGGAACAAAATTCTCCAAAATCCGAGAGGCGCAGGTTGTGGGAACGCCCTCGGTGCACATATTATCTTTAACGGCGATCGGGATGCCGGCCAACAGGCCAATTTGCTCTCCGGCTGCGATTTGGGCATCCACTTTATGGGCCTGCGCCAATGCGCTGTCTGCTGTCACGCACAGAAAGCTTTTCAACTTCGGCTCTAGCTGGGTAATTCGGTCTAATGCTTCTTGAGTAATTTCCACAGCAGAGCGTTCTTTATTGACCAGTTGTCGGTGCAACTCGCGGATGGATGCCATGCTCGTACCTTTATCATTTCTACTTTGAGACAATACAGTTAATATAACTGGCAATTGTACCTGCTTACAGCCCGAAGGCAAAGTCGGCTATTTTTGTGGCGAAAGTTCGAGCCTCGAAGAGGGCTCAGCTAACGGGCGATCGGTCATTTTATATACAATAGATTAAATTCCCCAAATCCCACCGAACACAAAATAGCGATCGAGTTTTTTACCTAATTTTTTAACAAACCAAGAATGCAACTGTATCAGGACTGATGCAAAAAGTGGTTTAACGCGAGATTTATATGAGTAAGGGGTAAGGTGTGCAATGCGACCCCTACATAATTAGGTTCGGTCTTCAAGAATGTGTATGCAAGATCACAATCATTAGGAAATCAGTCATTCCCAATTCTGTAATCTAAATTCTAAAATATTAGAACCCAGCTTCTCTTCGACGCAACCCAGGATTTATGGGAGAAGAATATGGCATGAAAAATCCACTAATACCAGATTATGACTGCTTTATTCTTGGGAATATTCAGACAATACTAATTTTTATAAAAAATACCAGTCTTGTTAGATTGAATTTATTTCAAAAAGCAGACTTGCCCGCATCTGAAGCTGATTTTTTACGAGATTAATCCCCTCCTGAAACCCCCGAAAAAATGAACTATAAATAGAAAATCCTGATAATCTAATTTTAGATTATGGGGGTCGATACCCTAATAATTAGGGTCAGATTATGAAGAACACTTTTTTAGTCAAAAATGACTGAAAGTTATCAGTCAGCCGAGTGAATTAATGGGGGCTGCGCGATCGAAGAAAATAGCGATCGACATTTTCCGATCCACGCCCATTGTGCCAAAGGTCAAAAAGGCTGTCAGAAATCTGGCGTTCACAAAAAAGCTCGAAACGCTCACCGGCACGCCGAGGTCTTTTGTTGCCCGCACCTGCAAAAAAACAGCAGTCCTTCCTCAAATGCGACTAGCTGCGTGCATCTGGGGTAAAAAAAGCTACTTATTTGCCCGAACGATCCCCAGGAAAATAATTTCATCCGGAATTATCCCCAAAACCAAAGATATATGGTAAGAAGTTCCCGATGCCCCGTTGGAGGAATGCCACCTAAAGCTCACTTAGAATCCCACCTGACGGCAGAGGAACTCAAAATTCGCTACCGGCAGGCACAAAACACCACAGAGTCGCGCCGCTGGCACTTGCTGCTGTTAGTGTCCCGAAATTGGACTATCAAACAAGCAGCCCAAGTCGTAGGCCTCAACTACGACTACGCCAAAGAAATTGTCCAGCGCTATAACCGAGAAGGGCCTAACTCTGTGAGAAATCGCAGCGGAGACCGCCAGCCCCCTCCTGCAAAATCCTTGCTGAATCCTGAACAGCAAGAAGAACTGCGACAAGCCCTGCTAGGCCCTGCCCCCGACGGCGGAGACTGGACAGGCCCCAAAGTCGCTCGCTGGATTGCCGAAAAGATTGGTAGCGATCATGTCTGGCCCCAACGCGGCTGGGATTACCTCAAGCGGTTGGGTGCTGACTGGCGACGGCGGCGCAAAAAGTAGATAGTTCGCAATATTTAGAGGGGGTTGATTGCCTTCGTGCGATCGCTCCCTTTATTTTGATTATTTTGCCACATTGGCGCGATCGAACTATTTTAGATTTTAGATTTTAGATTTTAGATTTGTTCTCCTATCTAAAATCTAAAACCGTTTGACTGATGTAACAATAGCTGCTTATATAGAATTTGGTTGTGTTGAGGATGTTAAATATGCCAGAGCTCAGGCGTTTTTTGTCGATCGCCAACAAGATGGCGGCAGTAGTAGCCGGCATTGGACTGGTTCAGATGTTAACCATCGCAAGTTCATTCTCTCAATCATCTAACCCGCGTTCCCTAGGCGAACTCTACAAAATTCGCGATGGGCTAATCGCCGAATTAGAACAACCCTCCTCTCCCTCCCCAGAACCAACCCTCCTCTCCCGCTTAGTTCCCCTCACCGCCAATCCTCAAGAACAACTGCTACAGCAGTTGCAAGCGGTGGAAGCTCAAATATTAGTAGAACAGAGGGCTAACGACGACTTACAGCAAGCAGTCCGTTTAGCCAACAGAGCCGTAGAAACTAAAGGGCAGCAAAATAAGTCGATCGAATCTTCGCAGCAAACTCAATTTTTCTGGCATCAAGCCCTCAACAACTTGCAGGAAGTTCCTCAAAATTCATTTTTAGCTTCCCTCACTGCCTCAAAAACTCAAGAATACCGGGAAAATTTAACAGCAGCCACCTCTCAAGTCCAGCAAGCAAAATCAGATTTGTTGGGTGTGCTTGCGCGGGAAAGCGGTTTGTCGGCTCAAGCTTCGATAGGCATTTGCAACCTTTCTAGAGAGTGCGTACACCTGCGGGGCGATGTACCTCCTGTCAGTCCAGCCAGCTTAATTAAATTGCCGATTGCTGTCGCCCTGATGCAAAAAGTCGAAAAAGAAAAAATTAGTCTGAACCAGGAAGTATTAGTCACTCGCGGTAATTTCACCGAAGACGCATCGGCAAAGATTAGGTCTAATCGCAATTATCCGCTACAGCTACTGTTAGAAGAAATGATCTATCGCAGCAGCAATATCGCCACCAATCAACTAATCGATTATTTAGGTTCGGATTACATCAATCAATATTTAGATAATAGCGGCTACGAAGTCACCCGCGTCAACTTCAAATTAATGGGGGAAAGAATTATGCCCTCCAACCCCGGTTCCGGTCGCAACCGCCTGACTGCTAACGAACTCACCGAAATGATGGTGCAAATTTACAACGGCGAAACACCCGGTGCTAAACTATTAATAGAAACTCTCAACCGCCAGTACGATCACGCTCTGGGATTTGCCGCCTTACAAGGAACTAAAGCTCAGTGGTTGGGCGAAAAAACCGGTCAAAATTCCAAGGTGCTAGGCACAACTTTAGCGATGAGCATTGACGACGAGGCCTATGTGATTACTGTGATTGACAGCCGCAGCGGCGAGCTACAAATGCGCCAGTCTATTTCTAAAATTGCCGATTACATGGTCCGAAACCCCAGCTTTTGACCGCTGGAATATACAATTTATAGCGGGGACAACGCACCGCCTAAACAGTTAAAAAATGCCGCATCAACAACTCAGTGTTTCCGTCAAAGGCAAAGGATTTCCTATTCTCTGCTTGCACGGCCATCCAGGTTCCGGCGATTGTATGTCGGTCTTTACAGAACACCTATCAAAGCGGTTCCAAACCATCGCCCCAGACTTGCGCGGATACGGCAACAGCCACACCTCAACTTTCTTTGAAATGACCGATCATCTGGTCGATTTAGAAGCACTATTAGACAAATTAGGAGTCGATCGGTGTTTGGTGATCGGATGGTCTTTGGGAGGGATTTTAGCCCTGGAATTAGCCATGAAATATCCCCAGCGAGTCACAGGTTTGATTCTACTCGCATCCGCAGCCAAACCGCGAGGAAGTCATCCTCCCATCTCTTGGCAAGATAACTTTTACACCGGTTTAGCCGGAATTATCAATTGGATGATACCCGGTTGGCAATGGAATATTGATACTTTTGCTAGGCGATCGCTCTTTCGCTACTTGATACAGCAGCATAACGCCACCCCTTACCGCTACTTAGCACAGGCAGGTACCCCCGCCTACCTCAAGACTTCCAACACGGCCACCAAGGCGTTAAATACCGCTCTGAGGGCTGGATACGATCGACTGCTGCACCTGCACGACATTCATTGTCCCAGCTTGGTGTTGGCCGGAGAAGGCGATCGGCACATCACCTCAGCATCCAGTTTAGAAACCGCCCGCCACCTCCATGATTGTCAGTGGCAGTGTTATCCCAATACAGCCCACTTGTTCCCTTGGGAAATTCCCGATCGGGTAATCGCAGACATCGATCGCTGGATTGAGAGTCACCCCGAAGCAGTTGGCAATTGCGAGTGTTGAGTTTTGAGTTTGTCACAAGCAATTTATTACCCAACACTCAAGAGTTTTGAAGTTATAAAGATCGAGCATGAAAACCCCGTGACTTTAGTCCGGGGATGAAAGGCAGAAGGAGGCTTTAGCCTCCCAGTTTCTTTTGTTGGATTTCAGGATTGCGCTGTAGAGTGCAACTATGTAAATCTTTATGAACTATTTGAGGTGCATTAAGCCGATGTTGTTAGTATAAGAAGTATCGTGATGAGGTCGAAGTCATGCTAGTTTTTGAGTTCAAAGCATACGGAAAAAAACAGCAATTTGACGCTGTAGACGAAGCAATTAGAACAGTACAATTCATCCGCAACAAAGCATTGCGCTTTTGGATGGAGAACGAAAAAGTCGATAAGTATGACTTAAATAAGTACAGCGCTGTTTTAGCTAAAGAATGGACGTTTTGCGATGACTTGAACAGCATGGCTCGACAATCTAGCTCAGAAAGAGCATGGTCGGCAATCTCCCGATTCTACGATAACTGCAAGAAGAAAGTTCCTGGTAAAAAAGGATTCCCGCAATTTCAGAAAGACAACCGCTCGGTTGAATACAAGACTACGGGATGGCGGATGGCAACCGATCGGAAATCTATCACTTTTACTGACAAAAAAGGAATCGGGAAACTCAAACTGAAAGGAACTCGCGACTTACATTTCTATCAGCGCAGTCAAATTAAGCGAGTGCGCTTAGTCAAACGAGCCGATGGATATTACGTCCAGTTTTGCGTTCAAGTTGACCGTTCCGAGAAGGTTGAAATTACAGGCAGCGCCATCGGGTTAGACGTTGGTTTAAAAGAGTTCTACACAGACTCTAATGGCGTTGCAGTTGATAATCCGCGCTTCCTGGGCAAAGGAGAACGCAGATTAAAGAAAGCCCAAAGACGAGTTTCAAAGCGAGTCAAGGGTTCAGAAAACCGAAAAAAAGCTAGAGTGATTCTAGGGAAACGCCACCTCAAAATAAGTAGACAACGTAAAGATTTTGCTGTGAAATTAGCAAGATACGTCATCCAGTCAAACGACTGTGTAGCCTACGAAGACTTGAGGATTAAAAATATGGTGAAGAACCACTGTTTAGCTAAATCGATTAACGACGCATCTTGGTATATGTTTCGAGTGTGGCTGGAATATTTTGGCAAAGTATTCGGAAGAATTACAATTGCCGTGCCAGCCAATGGAACAAGTCAAGAATGCTCTAGCTGCGGGACAGTTGTCAAGAAAAGTCTGTCAACGCGAACTCACGCTTGTCGGTGTGGGTGCGTAATTGACAGGGATTGGAACGCAGCCAAAAACATCCTAAGTCGGGGATTGAGTACGGCGGGGCACGTCGGAACTTGGATCTTAGATCCGAACGCTTGTGGAGAATTGACCGCTACCGATGTTGAAGTAATTCTGCATCGGCAAGTCGATTCTGCGAATCAAGAATCCCCTCGGCTTTAGCCAGGGGAGTGTCAAAACTCACAACTCAAAACCGCACAGCGTTGCGAGGGAAGCGTAGCCATCTCAAAACTCAAAACTCCCCCTGCTTCTACTGACCGCTCAAAACCGGCCACAGCCCTCCATCACCAAACTTTCCCAAATCTTCTGCAACAGTCAAAGTAATTGGTTTGCAGCGGTAAATCGAAACACTAACACCTTCGGCCCCTTCATTTTCTATGTCTTCTACATATCCTGCTTTTGCAGCTTCCGCCTCTCCATTGGTTAAGAACGGGCCAAAATAGTAAATGCACCGCGGCGCTGAAGTTTTAACTTCAACCCACCAAGCCAATCCGAAAAAGTTGAGCAAGCTAATCAAGAATTCTTTCATGTGCTTTTCTAATGTATTTGACGGTGTTTTCAGGGTGCTGCGAACACGCCTAGGCTTTTGTTATTTACACGTGGCTGACTGCTGCCAAGAACCGATCCAAACCTATTTAAAGCTGATATCTAAATAGATTGGTGTCGAATTCTTGTTTGAACCTAGGGGGCAGGCCCATTCTACTTTCGCCTGAACAAGTAACGACAGTCGATCGGCTATCCTTACTTGTTCCGGGTGTCGTGCCACTCCATGCTGGGCGGCATTGACAATAAACTACTCTGTTGTGCTCTTTTTTTCAACCACCTTTACGATCCGTGTACGTGAAACTTTTTGGGCCCGCGCTGACGGTAAATTTCGTATAAAGCCATCCCCGTTGCTACCGAGACATTCAGGCTAGGAGTATGACCCCTTAAAGGAATTGAAACTAATCCGTCACATCCGCGCTGTATCAAAAGGCTCAAACCGTCAGCTTCACCACCTACCACTAAAACAGTGGGCCCGGAGAACTTGACTGTCTCTATAGATTGACCGACGCCTGCTGCAGTGCCATAAATCCAGAATCCAGCCTCTTTGAGTTCTTCCAGCGCCCGGTTAAGATTGACAACCCTCGCCACAGGCAGGCTTTCCAATGCCCCTGCTGCCACTTTTCTCACTGCTGAGGTAATCCCAACCGCCCGCCGCTGCGGAATCACCATGCCCTGAGATCCCAATGCTTCTGCGGTGCGAATAATCGCCCCTAGATTGTGCGGGTCGTTGAGTCCTTCTGCTACCACAATTACTGGATCTTCGCAAGCCGACTTAGCCTTTGCGATCAGTTCGCTCAAATCCAGGTATTCGTAGGCTGATACTTGGGCGGCTACGCCTTGGTGGTTTGCTTTGCGCGTGATGTAGTCGAGGCGCAAATCGTCAACTTCGTCAATGATGCTGCCGTTGGCTTTGGCTTCGGTTAGCAAGCTATGAAAGCGGGGATCGTAGCGCAGGTGGGGAACAACCCAGATCCGGTTGAGGACTTGGTTTGTTTCTAAAGCTGCTTGTACCGCATGGCGGCCGTAAATCATGTCGTCTGTGTCTGCGTCTGGTTGCACGACTGTATTGGAGGCAGTGTCAACAGGGCGAGTGTCTCTGTCTTTGTCTCTGTCTCTGAAATGGTTGCCCCGGAATTCCTGCGGGCTATTGTCTTTGTCTCTGTCTTTGTAATAATTTCCCCTGGATTCCTGCGGGCTGCTGTCTCTGTTTCTGTCTCGGAAATTGTTGCGGGCCG
>NZ_JAUBTV010000046.1:55320-58992 GCF_036705145.1 Microcoleus sp. B5-D4
GCTGGGGGCTGCTGTCTCTGTCTCTGTCTCGGAAATTGTTGCGGGCCGGCTGGGGGCTGCTATCTCTGTCTCTGTCTCTGTCTCGGAAATTGTTGCGGGCCGGCTGGGGGCTGCTATCTCTGTCTCGGAAATTGTTGCGGGCCGGCTGGGGGCTGCTGTCTCTGTCTCTGTCTCGGAAATTGTTGCGGGCCGGCTGGGGGCTGCTATCTCTGTCTCTGTCTTGGTAATAATTGCCCCTGGATTCCTGCGGGCTGCTGTCTCTGTCTTTGAAATGATTATTTCTGCGAATTTCCGGTTGGCTGTCGGAATCGACTCTCCGTTTGAAAATTGCTCGCACGGGCATTTCTCGCGATTGTGGGGCGAAGGTCGATCGCTTTTGAGGGGCGTCTCCTGGGCGAGTGTCGGGACGGGGCTTGCGTTCAAAGCGGGGAGAGGATGGTTGTGAGTCCTGACGGCGGCCTTCGCTTTTGAATGGCTTGCTGTCGGAATTCGATCGCGAAAAGTTGGGTTTGGTAAATTTTCTCATTGGTTTCTTGTGGTCAAAATGTTTTGGCTGAAGGCTAGTCGATTGTAGATTGTAGATGTGAGAGTCTTGATTGAGGGAGCAATCTTTGGGCTTTAAGATTTGAGATAGTCTAGCGAGGGAGCAAGGATTTTGCTGTGTTCCAATTGCTAGTTAATAACTGATAAATCCTGTTTTGCCGATCGAGATTTTTGCGGTTTTATGTTAGCCGTGCCAGGATGGTTAATTACTCCCTCCCCATTCCCAACTCTTAACTGCTAAATCCTTTAAGTCTCAAGTTCTAAAAGTGCCAGAATCTCGGTCAATCTTTCGGGATCGGTGAGGTACAAATATCCGATCAAAGTTTCTAAGCTGCTGGCTTGTTGGTATATCTCTGGATCTGCTCGCTTAGAACGGCCCGCTGCAGCATTGCGGCCGCGCTTGACAATTGCTAATTCTGTACTGTTCAAGTAAGGAGAGAGCGATCGCAAATGACGCGCTTGAGTTTCGGCTCGTACTTGTCCCACCACTAATTCGTGATAAGCTTGCAATCTTTTGGCTGGGACTAAGTACGAACTCCGAACGTAGAGTTCGTATACTGCATCTCCCAAATATGCCCAGGCTGCGGGCGAAATTCTTTCTATTTCTGCTGGTGTAGCCCTCGCTGGATGCACTCGATTTAAACTGATATCCGTCAGACTCAGTTTGAGTCCGTCATCTGCGATCGGCGACATACTTTTTTAAATAAAACTTCCGCACAGCTTGGTTTTTCTAGTCACTTACTTATTTGGTCTTTCGTCACTTCCGCAATTATAGCTTTTACAGGAGTGTTCGCTGTCAGATCGCGAAGCGAGATATATAGGCAAAGCTTGGCGCGACGATCGCACTCCTAAAAAAGGCTTTTTACCAAATCGGGATGCTCTCAGTTTTATACCATTTTTTCGCGTGTTTGCCACACATATTTTACTGCCCATCAACCGAAACTCTAAGCATCGGGGAAATAGCGGCTGGCGCGTGTCGCAGCTTCTGGGAAAATCGGTATTGCTTTACCAGCACAACAATAAAAATTTGCTATCCAGCGTTGAGAACCGGATAGCTAATTTAATCCACTTTGGCGTCAAGCCTCCTTGACGTTTTTTACCGCCTCATCAACCGAAGGCTGCAAAGACAAAAATTTCTCTAAGCGAACCAGTTTAACAGTCTGAGTTACGCGGGGATTTGAGACAATTTGCAATGTCCCTTCCAAGGTTTGGGCTTTTTTGACAAGTTGCACAAGTGCGCCCAAGCCTGAACTATCCACAAAGTCTATCTGAGACAAGTCCAAAATTACGTGTTTTGGGCCCTCGTCAATACATTTGCTTATTACCTTCCGAAAAGTTGCCTCAGAAAAAGCGTCCAGCAGGCCCGTCAGGCGAAATAACTGATAGTTATTCTTGACTTCGCGAGTGCCTCTGAGGCTAACGGTCAGGGTCAATGACTCAGGAATGACACCCTCCTAGCTAGATATGGCTTAAAGTCGAGGCTTCATTATAGGAGTTTTTTGGTCTTTTGTCTACAGTTTTTTAGTCATTAGTCATTAGTCATTGGTCATTAGTCAGAAGCGATCGACACAAAACAGCCTCTGATGACTACTGACTAATGACTGCTGACTAAGGACTACTTACTGCTGGCTACTTTCTGATTGTCTCGCATTGACTGCACGAATCGATCGAATAAATAATCGGCGTCGTGCGGGCCCGGACTGGCTTCTGGGTGGTACTGCACTGAGAACAGGGGCAGAGTTTTATGCTTCAATCCGGCTACGGTGCGATCGTTCAAATTGAGATGAGTAATCTCTACTTCGGGGGCTAGGGAATCGGGGTCGATCGCAAAACCATGATTTTGGCTAGTAATTTCTACTTGCTGAGTTAAACCCGCTGGATGATTCAATCCCCGATGGCCGAACTTAAGTTTAAAAGTTTCTGCACCCAAGGAAAGTCCCAAAATTTGGTGTCCCATGCAGATACCGAATACGGGTTTGTCCGACTTTAACAAAGCTTTCGCAGTCGCGATCCCTTCCGTTACCGCCGCCGGATCTCCGGGGCCGTTGGACAGAAAAATGCCGTCCGGGTTGTATTTGAGGATTTCCTCCGGCGAGGTGTCAGCGGGGACAACGATGACCCGACACCCGTAACTCGCCAGACGCCGCAGAATATTGCGCTTGATCCCAAAGTCTAGCGCTACCACCGTCCACATTTTGCCGTTAGCAGGTTTGACTGTAGGACTGAACTCCCAAACCGAGTCCGTGGCTTCAGACCACTCGTAGACCTCGCGAGTGGTGACTTCCCGAACCAGATTCAGCCCGTCCATGCTGGGGGCATCTTGCACTTGCTCCAACAGTTCCGCCTGGTCGAGAATCGTGGTCGAAATGCCACCGTTGATCGCTCCCACCGTGCGAATTTTGCGAGTCAGGGCGCGGGTGTCGATCCCGTAAATTCCGGGGATATCGTACTGTTTCAGGTAGTCTTGCAGAGATTGCGAGCAGCGCCAGTTGCTGGGGCGGCTGCATACGTTCCGGGCGATCGCACCTCGAATTTGCGGGCCCGAGGATTCTTCGTCTTCGAGATTTACCCCTGTGTTTCCCAATTCTGGATAAGTAAAAGTTACAATTTGACCGCAATAGCTGGGATCGGTCAATACTTCTTGGTAGCCCGTCATTCCCGTATTAAATACTACCTCGCCAACGACGGTGGCGTCAGCGCCAAACGACCAGCCGCGGTAAGCAGTACCGTCAGCCAGGACTAGGAGAGCGGGTTGTGCAGTTGAAAGTGACATGGCATCCTTAATTACTTTCGTTTGGTTTAATTCTTACCACTGCCAGGGATTTGATGCTAGTCGGCAATGTACAGATATTATTTGAATTTGTGCAATGGTTCGGAAAAGCAAGGCACTGATGCCGGAAGCCCGATGCCGGAGGCACTTATGCCACAGGTAATCAAAAAGCCGCAATACAGCAGTTCTCAATCTTGGTGAGGTATGCCCACGGAGGCCACGGAGGCCACGGAGCCCACGGAGCCCACGGAGCCCACGGAGGCCACGGAGGCCGCTTATCAAGGGCTATAAGGAATGAGAATTAAATAACTTCCACTCTTGAAAGTGGGATGGGCGTCCCGCCCGTCCAAAAAGGACGG
>NZ_JAUBTV010000047.1:0-58284 GCF_036705145.1 Microcoleus sp. B5-D4
ACGGGCGGGACGCCCATCCCACTTTCAAGAGTGCAAGTTATTTAATTCTCATTCCTAAGCATCGATTATCTAATTGTTTGCCGTCAGCTTTTGAAGCTTTTGAGGAGTTGCGTCAATCGATTTTAGATTTTAGATTTTAGATTTTAGATTTTAGATTGACTTGCGCGAGATAAATGCTCTTTCTTGAGGATTTTAGATTTGAGATTTTGGATTGATTCCACGGATAAATTACGTGGCGAGTACCACCTTTGAAATTCTTGGTCATCACGACAAACCGGACTAATTCTTTTTTAACAAAACTCGCTCTCATAAACTGCGGAGCATATAAATTGTATGTTGTGGCAATGGGGTGAAGGGGAGAAGATTTGATGCTTTTCCCGCGTTTGTGAAAGATGCTTAAAAAATGCGCCAGAAATCATAACTTGGAAGTTTTGTCTAATTTGCAGCTTTGGTGATAGGGATGTGAAAATTGGCAGCGGCTAAGCCAAAAATCGATCCAAAGCCGCTTTCAACTCTTCGATTTCCGTATCGATATTACCTTCTTTAGCGGCTCGGGCAATGCACTCGGTTAAGTGTTCGTCAAGAATGATTCTCGCTACGCGATCGAGCGCGCCTCGAACTGCAGCAACTTGCACGAGAACTTCGGGACAGGGACGGTTTTCTTGCACCATTGTTTTAATGCCGCGGACGTGTCCCTCAATCCGAGACAAGCGATTTACCAGCCGCCGCATGGATTCTTCATCGTGATGGTGAGGGTGGACTGATTCATCGTCGTGATGGTGGTGGGAATTTGAAGGCAAGGATTTGTCAGTAGAAGTATCAGATATAATCATCGGGGTTACGAGGGCCATTTTAAAAGTTAGAAAAAGTTAGAATTCAGAATATGTTGAGTTGGTGCGGTCTCATGACTCATGTATTGTAACTGTCAAAATATATTTAGGATCTTCATAGTGGCAGATTATTGAGTCCGCACGATCGCACACCCTTACCAGACTAACCCAGACTAACAAAGATTGACGCTATGCGACTATTTAAGTTTTTTCGGCCCGCACCTCGAACCGGTGCTCGTTGGTTCGCCCTAATTTTAGCAATGACGATCGCCCTGAGTGCGTTAACAATCACTCCTGCACCCGCTGCCGCTGATGGCACCACTCCGCCCAACTTACAGTTCCAGAGTTTCCCAGCCACCGCCGCGAATCCGCAACTGTTAGCGCTGCGGAGTCCTGAACTCCCAGGGGATACCGGAAGTTTTGTGACAGCGGCTGTCGATCGAGTCGGGCCAGCAGTTGTCCGCATTGATACCGAGCGCACTGTCAGTCGCAACCTCGACCCCTTAATGGAAGACCCATTCTTCCGCAGATTTTTGGGAGAAGATTTACGCAGCATGACCCCCAGACAAGAACGCTTACGCGGTCAAGGTTCCGGCTTCATCATCGACAAAAGCGGGATTGTTTTAACCAATGCTCACGTAGTTGACAAAGCCGATCGAGTGACTGTCACCTTAAACGACGGCAGGACATTTCCAGGAGAAGTGCAAGGTACTGACGAAGTAACAGATTTGGCTGTTGTCAAAATTAATACCAAGGAAGTTAACTTGCCCGTGGCAACGCTAGGAGATTCCGACGCGGTGAAAGTGGGAGATTGGGCGATCGCCGTGGGGAACCCCCTGGGATTTGACAACACCGTCACCTTGGGCATTATCAGCACCCTCAAACGATCCAGTGCAGCCGTCGGCATTCCCGACAAGCGGCTCGATTTCATTCAAACCGACGCCGCCATCAATCCCGGCAATTCCGGTGGCCCGCTGTTAAACAGCAGAGGAGAAGTGATTGGCATCAACACGGCGATTCGAGCTGATGCAATGGGTATTGGGTTTGCGATTCCGATCGACAAAGCCAAGGCCATCTACGCGCAGTTAGCCAAGGGAGAACAAGTCAGCCATCCGTTTTTGGGGATTCAGATGATTGCTGTGACTCCTGAAATGGCCAGAGAGAATAATTCTGACCCCAATGCTCCTTTAATTGTGCCGGAAGTGAAAGGGGTGTTAGTGATGCGAGTTGTGCCAAATACGCCTGCTGAGGAAGCAGGGATTCGCAAGGGAGATGTCATCGTTCAAATTGACGGCGAGGGAGTGACTGAACCCGAACAGTTGCAAAATTTGGTGGAAAACAGCAAAATCGGTCAAATTCTAAAACTGAAGGTGCGCCGCGGTGTCCTGATTAAAGAACTTGCGGTTCAAACTGCTCAATTGAGGGATTTTTAGGGAATAAGGGGAAGGGGGGAAACTGTTAGAAACCCTTTCCTTCTTCCTTCTTCCGACTTCCCTCGGACTGACATCCGTTACATCCGTTACATCCGTTACATCCGTTACAGAATCCGTTGCCGAACTTCCTTCCTCTATATGACACGAGTTCAACTTGCCTATCCCAAAATTCCCGATAGTAAAAATTGCCCTCATGAACAATGTATAGCTTTCGAGAAGTACGATGGTACTAATTTGCATTGGGTTTGGGAAGTTGAACTTGGTTGGTATGCTTTTGGTACGCGCCGCAGTAGATTTGATTTGGATGAGATGGGAATTGCAGAATTTAACGCTGCACATCCAGGTTTAGAAGCAGCACCTGAAATATTTAAGAGAGACTTTGCTAGTCCGTTAGAGTCTATCTTTCGAGAAAATGAACAGTATCACTGTGCGGAAATTACTGTGTTTACAGAGTTTTTTGGTGCTAGCTCGTTTGCGGGAATGCACCAAAAGGACGATCGCAAACAATTGGTGCTTTTTGATGTGGAAACCGATCGCGGTATGGTTGTTCCCGATCGGTTTATTCAGGATTTTGGTAAATTAAATATTGCGCGAGTGATTTATCGCGGCAAACTGACGGGCAAGTTTATGGATGATATTCGCCACGGAAAATACGGTGTGGATGAAGGTGTTGTGTGCAAGGGAGGCCGCAATGCTAATAATCTGTGGATGGTGAAGATTAAGACTGATGCGTATATGCAGAGATTACAGGAAGTTTTTAAGGATGATTGGGAAAATTACTGGGAGTAATATCAAACTGATAGATCAACTGTCACAAGCCAAAGTGGGAGATATCGGCAATCCCCTTGGATTTGACAATATCGTTGCGTAAGTCATCAGGAATTAAAGTATATTGGTCGTAAGCTGTGGAGCATTTAAAGCACTAACGAGGCTTGTATGGTGCGTCAGGAGTGAACACTTACAGGACTTGGGAAACACTTCTGTACTGACGCACCCTACTATCGTCTTTTAAATGCCGAACAGCTTAATCAATAGACAGCCAATAAAAAAATCAGGGAGGATTTAGTGATGACATCTGTGCAGCTTGAAAAAAAAGCCATGACTGAAGAAGAGGTGGTAAAGTTATGGGAAGCTTTTAAAGTATTTGACGCGGACGGGAGCGGTGCTATTTCATCAGAAGAACTGGGTCAAGTGATGCGATCGCTAGGCCAGAGTCCTAACGAAACCGAGTTGCGCGACATGATCAAGGAAGTGGACGTAGACTTGTCGGGCAGTATCGATTTTGAGGAATTCAAAATGCTGATGGTGTCCCAGCAGGGCGATCGCCAGAGTCGTCTCAAAATGGCATTTAGTGTATTTGATGAAAACGGTAGCGGTCAAATCACCAGAGACGAGCTGCACGGCGTGATGAGCCAGTTTGGGCTGACAGAGCAAGAACTCGATGAGATCATTAAAGAGGTAGATCATGACGGCGATGCCTCAATTGACTTTAAGGAATTCTGCAAACTGGTACCCGATGAGTCAGAGATCACAACAGGATATCAAGACTCGCCGGTTCCGATTGTCAGTACACAGACAACGGAGGTTTCAGATAGTACAGCGGCTGCGATCGCAACTACAGCAACTGCTATCAATGAGGCAGCTTCTGCCACTATTGAACCTAATTTACAAGAAGCACCCACCGATAGCAATCCAGAAATAGCGCGGCTAAAAGAACTACTCGCGCAACACCCACAAGCTGAGAGCAAGCGCGGTACCTCCCGCTTGCAGATGCAGATTGGTTTGTTTCGTCTGATCCAGGGAGCAGCCTACCGCAGTTTCCGCGAGAGTTTTTCCGCAAACCACGAGACTCACCTGCGCGTGAGAAACTTGCCATACAGAATCGTTGATTTTGTGCAATTTGTCAGGACTGCGATCGCGCTTTATAAAGGATTGGGTGTAGTAGAGTCGGCGTGCAACCCTTTACTGGATGCAGTAGTGAAGTCGATCGAAGATGAATATGCCCGACTGCAAGATCGCATCAAAAACTGGAAGACTATAGAAAAAACTCCAGAAATGTTGGCTGAACAAAAAGCCATGTTGGAGGCGCGGGGTAAGTCTGCAACTGCCAAGGAAAAGTTTGCCGCGGGAGTCGAGTTTGCCATCACCATCAAGAAGAAAAGTCTCAACTTGCGTGACATCGCGGAGGGTGTGCTTGCCATCAACGAACTCAACCGATTGAGAAAAATGGAACTGAGTGAGGAAATGGCACCGCCACCAGCCAAATCTGAAGGAGATCCCAAAGAGTACCTGAAGAAGTGGAACCGCGTCATCCTCTCGGATGCCTCAGAGGAAATCGATGGTGCGATGATGCCAGTGGCATATTGGTATGAAGACTTTATGCCGAAGCTTTTGGCTGCCTTCAGCGTCAGCACAGCAGCAGACATCCCCTTGAACACGGTGCCTGACGAAGTGGCTTTAAACCAGTGGTACGAAGCTACCAAGGCGTCAGGGGAATTTGGGCGCTATGGGGCGGATGTTGTAGAAAGCTTTCCCAAATGCGCTCCAAAACAAAAGCTAATGCTCAAACAGGCATGGCGCTTGACGCACAACTACCTGAATGGGGTACAGAAACGGCGCGAACGCTTGGAGTTTGGGCGCGAGTCTGGCGAACTCTCGCAATATGTATCGTTCATTGACGTTTATATCGATCGCAGTGAAATAAAGAATTCACAAATGCGCGTCAGCTTCCCTTACTATATTGGCCCTGCGGTGTGGCGTTTCTTCCACACTACGGCTGAAATCGTCTCTACCAAAACCCCCCAACAGCAAAAAACTCTGGTGGCAATCTTCAAGGACTTCTTCAAGCTGTTTGCCACTATGTATCCCTGCCCCTACTGCCGCCACCACCTCAACGCCTACGTCGTGCAGAATAAAGAGGTGGAAATGTACCCTGTAGAGTACCTTGTGCTTGGGCGCGACCCGCGTCTGAATGACTTTGAGGTATCAATGGAGGCGAAGCTGTCCACGGTAGTAGATGGCGCTTCCCTGCGCTTATTCTTCTGGAAGCTGCACAATACTGTCTCTTCGTCAATTGCGCGATCGGAGGAGTGGTATCACAAGGATGAGAAAGCATTTTATACCACTCGTTATTGGCCCAGCATTGACTCTGAGCTAGCACGAGCCAAGGCCCTCAAACACATTAGCATTGCCACCGATCGGATGTACCGCCTCTACGGTATGCTCAAGCCTGCGGCACGACTGACAGGGGTGAGAGCAACTTTGCAAAAGCTGTTGGATAAGAGGGATGAGGAAGGTATCAAGGAGGCTTGCTTAGTTGCCCAAGATTACATCAAGGAGTTGGAGGAGGCGATCGTCACGGGACAATTCCTACAAGAGACATATTACTTTGACCCTGATCTTGTCGATCAAGCTCCCGTCTTTAGTCCTGAAGAAGAGGAGTTTGCTCGCAGCGGTGTGTTTGTAGAGGTTGCTTAGATATTAGTGAGTAAAAAGTTAAGTTTTTAAGCTTAACTTTTTACCGCTCCTACAAAAAATTAAAATATTAACGATCGCTCAATGCCTAAGCCGAATACCCATGCCAAAAAGACTCAAATCATTGAGGTACTAAAGCAGGATTATTTTCAAATGACCGCGCCGCTTCAGAGGAACTGGACACCAGAGCAACATGAAAAAAATCGATTGAGTCGTTCTTTGGCTGCATTTGCGATCGCCAATCTTGCCGATCTTACCCCTGCTCAAGCGGCTAACTCAATTGTCAATGGGGAAAATGATAATGGGATTGATGCCATTTATTTCGATCGGATGAAAAATTTGCTTTTGTTGGTGCAGGCTAAGGCTGGGAATGCTCCAAATATGGGTGATAATAAAAAATTTTGTGATGGGATTAGAGATTTAGTCCATCAACGTTTTCAGAAATTTAATGATGGCTTAGCGCGGTTGCAGCAAGATGTTGAAGATGCTTTAAATACTAACGGCGTAAAAATAGTTGGCTGTAATATATATCTTGATAAAAGCCTTAGCTCTCATGTGATTACGGATCTCGATCAGTTAAAAACTGAACTGAATCAGTTCGATCCACGTTTTGAATGGCAAGATTTAAATATTAGCATAACACATGGTTGGTTGACAGCAAAACAAGCGATCGCCCCTGTTGATGTAGTCTTGACTTTGGAAAACTGGCATTGTTTAGATCGGCCGCGTAGGGCATTTTATGGATTGGTTAAGGCTTCGGAACTGGCATCTTTATATCAACAGCATAATAAGTCGCTTTTTGAGAAAAATATCCGTTATTACCTAGGTGCAGAGGATGTTAACTTAGCGATGGCGGAAACTGTTAAAGAGCAACCATCTGAACTATTTTATCTCAACAATGGTCTGACGATTACTTGTTCGGCAATTAGTCTGCCATCGGGACATAAACAGGAATAAACTCAATTTACTTTAAAAGATTTTTCCGTCGTAAATGGCGCGCAAACGGTAGGAGCGATCGCTTCTGTTTATAATGCTAATGGTTCAATATCTGCTGATGCAAAGTTATTAGTTACAATTATTGAAGTGGGGACGGAGACTGATAATATTGGCGCAAAAATTACTGGGGCAAGAAATACGCAAAATGCTGTGCGCGATGTTTATTTTGCTGCGTTAGATTCCAATCAAGAACGTTTGCGACAGGAATGTATGGTATCGAATATTGTTTATGAATATCGACCATCGGCGGAGCGGAGTCAGGATGCGATTACGATTGAACAGGCGGCAGTTGCCCTTGCTTGTTTTAGCGGTGATACGGAAATTGTGGTTGCAGCAAAAAGAGAAATTAGTCAGCTTTATAAGCGTTATTATGATATATTGTTTAGTGATGGGATTTCAGGAGTTACGCTTTGTCGTTATGTGCGAATCTTTCAATATCTGGATGAAATTTTTTCGGCTTCAGAAAATGCTGCAACAGGTCAACAAAAGAAGTTTTATAAGCACGGTAGATTTTTTATTCTAGATATTCTTGCAAGACGCTATAAACGTTTGCTGAATAAGCATGAAGTTTATTTGTCTGAAGATGATAAAATGCAACTTTCACGAATTGGGTTAGAGCTTGCTGAGGTTGTTTACACTGTTGCTGAATCGAACTTTGCTAGTGACAACAAGGGATATCTTGCTATTTTTAGGAATATCACAGATGTTATGCCTTTAACGAGTGAAGTGATGCAGGAGTTAGATCGCAGGGATGCTCAGGCTTAAAATCCGAATATACCTACAGTTTAACTTGTGAGATAGATATTAATTATGAATAAGAAGCAGAGACTAGAATTAACCTGGATTGGTAAGGATATTCGCCCCAAGCTGGAGCCGCGAATTTTGTTGGAAGATCCAGAAATATCTTATCATGCTGCTCATCAGGTGAGTGAAAATGATATTTTTGATAATCGCTTAATTTTTGGTGATAATTTGTTGGCTCTCAAGGCTTTGGAGTCAGAGTTTACAGGAAAAGTTAAGTGTGTTTTTATTGATCCGCCATATAATACAGGCTCAGCTTTTGAACATTATGATGATGGAATTGAACATTCTCTCTGGCTTGGTTTAATGCGCGACCGTTTAGAGATTTTGCGTAATTTATTATCTAATGATGGTTCTTTATGGATCACAATTGATGATAATGAAGCGCATTATTTAAAAGTGATGTGTGACGAGATTTTTGGGCGAAGAAATTTTATTGCAGATATTGCGTGGCAAAAAAGAATTTCTCCTGATAGTGATGCCAATTTTTTGTCAGCAACCTACGATCATGTACTTGTTATTGCTAAAGATATAGCGAAATGCACTATCAATCGTCTCCCCCGAACTGACGAACAGGATGCACGATATCAGAATCCCGATGATGATCCACGTGGTTTGTGGACTAGCAGCGATTTAACAAGGCGTGAGTATCGTGAGCATGACTACTATCCAATCAAGCTACCTTCTGGACGAGAGGTTTTACCTGCTCGTGGGAGAAGTTGGTCTATTCCTAAAGAGAACTTTAATCAATTAGTGGAGGACAAACGGATTTACTTTGGAGCAAATGGTGATGCAATGCCACGACGCAAGAGATTCTTATCAGAAATTCGTGGCGGACTTGTACCAACTACATGGTGGGCATCTGATGTAGCAAAAAATGAAGACGGGAAAAAAGAGATTAAGGCACTATTTCCAGCAGAAGACAATGTTTTTGCAACACCTAAACCTGAATTTTTAATTAACCGTATTATTACGCTCGCATCTAATTTTGGAGATATTGTTCTTGATTCCTTTGCAGGATCAGGAACAACAGGCGCAGTCGCGCAGAAAATGGGAAGACGCTGGATCATGATTGAACTCGGCGAACATTGTCATACCCATATCATTCCCCGACTCAAAAAAGTAATTGATGGCGAAGATCAAGGGGGAATTACTAAAGCAGTTAACTGGAAAGGTGGCGGTGGATTCCGTTACTATCGTCTCGCACCATCCCTACTAGAAAAAGACAAATGGGATAATTGGGTGATCAACAAAACCTATAACGCCGCGATGCTTGCCGAAGCACTCTGCAAAATCGAAGGTTTTACCTACGCACCATCAGACACCTTCTATTGGCAACATGGCTATTCCACCGAAAGTGACTTTATCTATGTCACCACCCAAAACCTCAGTCACGAGCAACTATCCAAACTTGCAGACGAAGTAGGACAAGAGCGCACGCTACTTGTTTTATGTACCGCCTTTCGAGGCCAAACCGACATATTCCCAAACCTCACCGTTAAAAAAATTCCTAAACAAATCCTTTCACGGTGTGAATGGGGACATGACGATTACAGCCTAAAAATTGAAAACTTGCCAAAAGCACCCCCAAAGTTCGGACAATTAACACTATTTGACATGGATACCTATGATAAATAAACTGGTTAATAATATTTCTAATCGTCTCAGTCTGCGCCATCCCCAGCGCCAATCATTAGAAATTCTCCATCGCATTTGTAAACTCTTATCCCTCCCAGACATCATAGATAGAGAAACAAGTTTAGTTGCCATCAAAAAAGAATTCCCAACGTTTACTGACTTCGAGCGCGACTTTCCATCCCTATGTTTTGCCCTAGCCACAGGTGTTGGTAAAACTCGACTCATGGGCGCTTTTATTAGTTACTTATACCTAGCATATAACATTAAAAACTTCTTTATCCTTGCCCCAAACCTGACCATTTATAACAAACTAATTACCGATTTCACGCCCAACACCTCAAAGTATGTATTTACGGGTATCTCTGAATTTGCGCTCTCTCCACCAGTCATCATCACAGGTGACAACTATGAAATGAATGCGCGAACGATCTTAGATCAACAAATTTCATGCAAAATTAATATTTTCAATATCTCAAAAATTAACTCGGAAGTACGCGGCGGTAAAAGCCCCAAAATCAAACGACTATCCGAATATATTGGCGAAAGCTATTTTGATTACTTGTCTCAATTAAAAGACCTCGTAATTCTAATGGATGAATCGCACCGATATCGCGCATCAGCAGGAGTTCGCGCTATTAATGAATTAAAACCATTAATGGGGCTAGAACTTACCGCCACACCCTTTATCGAAACCAATAAAGGTTCACTAGCCTTCAAAAATGTCATCTATGACTATCCCCTCGGACGTGCCATAACCGATGGATTTATTAAAGATCCAGCAGTCGTCACCCGCAAAGATTTTAACCCTAGGGCAATGTCACCAGACGCGATCGAGCGTCTTAAACTAGAAGACGGCATCTATCTCCATGAAAATATTAAAGCTGAATTAGAAACCTATGCTATTCAAACTGGAAAACAAATTGTTAAACCCTTTTTGTTAGTGATTGCCCGTGACACTACCCACGCCTCAAAACTCATGGAACTCATTCAATCTGATGAATTTTCCGAAGGAAATTATAAACATAAAGTTATTCAAGTTGATTCTAGTAAAACGGGCGCTCAAGAAGATGAAATGGTAGAGCGATTGCTGAAAGTAGAACATACCGATGAACCTACTGAAATAGTTATCCATGTAAATATGCTCAAAGAAGGTTGGGATGTCACCAACCTCTATACAATTGTCCCTCTGAGAGCCGCAAATTCTAAAATCCTGATCGAGCAATCTATTGGAAGGGGCTTGCGTTTGCCCTATGGAATGCGTACAGGTGTAGAAATTGTCGATCGCCTAAATATCGTCGCCCATGACAAGTTTCAAGAAATTGTCGATGAAGCAAAGCGCCCAGAATCCCAAATCCGCCTGAAACAAATTATCCTCACAGATGAAGACTTACAGCAAAAGACACAAACAGTAATTTCGCGATCGCAACTAGCCCAAAATCTAGGACTTCACACCGAACCACCCATTAATTTACCTGATAATTTACCTGCAAGCGAACCCCAAAATATTCAACAATCCCTATTTCAATCACCTATAGAACAAAAGATTGCACAGCTTACATACCAAGAAATCCTAAAGCTTGAAAGCCGCCCCGAAGAAGTCCCAACCACCGCCCATCTTGCATCCCCAAAAGTTCAGGGAAGGGTGCGCGAAGCCGTAGCTAGAGAATATCAACCCGCACAAATGGAACTTGAAGGTATAATAGCCCCTCCAGATATTGAAGCGATCGTGGCGAAAACAACGAAATTAGTGATCCAGCAAACCATCAATATTCCTAAGATTCTTGTTATTCCTAAAGGGCAAGTGCGATCGGGTTTCAGGTCTTTTGCCCTAGATATCACAGGCTTAAATTATCCCGTTCCCTCCCAAGAAGAATTACACATTCAATCGCTAACAACGAATAAAGTTGAATTTATGGGAATTATCAAAGAAAACTTTGAAGAATCACGGCTAGAAAACTATATTGTCAAAAATTTAGTCAACTTCGATGATATTGCCTATGACGAACACGCTGATTTACTCTATGACCTTGCGGGTCAAGTTCTTAGTCATTTTATGACCTACTTATCCGAAGAAGATACACACAAAGTTTTACGCTTTTACCAAAGGGAAATTGCCAATTTTGTCCATAGCGAAATGCAGCCAAATTTCTGGGAAGAAACAACAGGTTATGAAGTCGAAATCAGTAAAGGCTTTACAGCCCTAAAAGAGAGCGCCTACACTAAAAATGCTAAGAATTGCCTTGATTATCAATCTTCGCCACGAGACAAAAGCAATATGTCCAAATATCTGTTTACAGGCTTCTCCAAATGCCTCTATCGAGAACAGAAATTTGAATCGGAAGCAGAAAGAATACTAGCACTGATTTTAGAACGGGATGCAATCAAATGGTTTAAACCCGCAAAAGGACAATTTCAGCTTTATTACAAATGGCATGGAAAATATTCAGAATATCAACCAGATTTTGTGGCTGAAACAGAAGAAGTTATCTATATGCTGGAACCAAAAGCTCGAAATGAAATTGACAATCCTCAAGTGCTTGCTAAGAAAGATGTCGCAGTTCAATGGTGTCAATATGCTTCGGACTATATGCTAAAGCACGGTGGCAAACCTTGGAAATATGTCTTAATTCCCCATGATGAGATCAAAGAAAATATGACACTCCAAAAACTAAGCGATCGCTATACCGCCACTACTAAGGGTTAATTTCAGGGGCGATCGGGCTCTAAAAAGTAATCACTAGCCATGCTACCAACCGATGCCAAATGGCGAAATCTAGGAAAATATTTCAACTATCCAGAAATCCTTGATTACTTGATGCTATATTTTTAACCCTCCAGCTTTGGCCTTCCCCTACTCTTAAAGTTCTAAATATCGAGCTAAAATCAGTTGAATTTCTTGTATTTGTTGCAACTCCAATTGCCCAAGACAGCGCACAAGTCTGCGTTTATCAAACGTCATCGGATCGACGCACACGATAAAACTCTCGGTACTCAGACCATTGAGAGTCGAAGGAATCACAGGCAAAACAACAGCTCGTAAACCCTCGTTGGGAACAGCAGAAGTGATGGGTAGAACAGTTACCTTGCTGCGTTGATTAAAAGCAGTTCCTGAAATAATTACTGCTGGTCGAGTCTTGCGGATTTCTGTACCAACTGAGGGATCGAAATTCACGAGCCAGATGCTTCCCAGTCGGTAATCGCTGCTTGCTGCCATGCTTCATCCTCATCGGTTAATTGATCGCTCAGTTCATCCAGCAATAAACAGGCTTCTACCATTGCCTGCTGTTCTTGTTGTTTGCGCCACGCTTGCAATAAAAGCTCAATTAGCCGACTGCGATTTTCTACACGATCGTCAATGTAACGCACTAGCTCATCTGGCAAAGAGATAGATACTTTCATATTATTTATGCCACTTTTAATACTACCAATGGTAGCAGAAATATCGAGCAGATAGCAAACTTATGAAGTAGAGCAGCAGCAACGCCCATTCCGTCTGATTCCGATCGCCCCCTACACAAAATTAGCCGGATCTTGATCTCGCCGATGCTTCAGCAGAATCGGAGAACCTTGGCCATCACCCACCAAAGCCGCCGTTTCCTCCAAGGCTTCCCTCAGCCGCTTGGCCGCGTAGATCGACATATCCCGGGGCACATTCACCCGATCGCGCAAATACCGCAAAGCCGCATCAGAACCAGCCGGCGGCGTACAAACTTCGCCAGTCATCATCAAAGTTAAAGCACAACGCAAAGCCTCATCAAATAAGTTGTCATCAGCAGGATTGACTCGAACGATGTTGCGGTGGTGCTTAATGACGCGATGAAGTGCTTCAGCGCGGGAGGTTTCCGGTTCTGGATACATCACATCCGGCAGTCCAGCCCAAGGCCCATTATCCACGCGGGCTTTATTGAGTAGCATCTGAGGTTCGCCGTTTTCATAACACCCGCCCATCTGAGGTGGTAAATCGTGGACGTGGGTGTGAAAATCGCTCTGAGTGCCGCGATAGGTAGGGCGGGTTTCCATCGCCGCAAACCAGTCAGCAAAGCGCGGGTTTTCTTCCCGCATCGAGTAGCCTTTGTAGTAGTAAAGACTGGCATTCATCCGTTCGACGTAAGGCGTAAAGATGACATCTGCAGTGCCAAATTCATCGAGGAAATAAGGCCCCGGAGTGCTAGCCAGGGCCTTTTCTACCTGGGCGACGACGCTGATAAATTGGTTGCGGTTGTGCTGTTCTACTTTGGCTGAACTTGCTGGGTAGCACAGCCAAGAGCACCAGGCTCTAAATAGCAGTCGCTCTAACCGCCGCATGGGTATTACTGCCGGGTTTTCCATGCCCAAACCCAAGGGGCCGTAGACTCGTTCGAGGGCGATTAAAATGTCATCGCTTTCGGTGATGATGCGGCCGTCTAGTTCGATCGCCGGTAGCATTCCCGATGGCACTTTGCGCTTGTACCAGCTTTCTTTTTCCCCATAGCAGAACATAGTAACTTTCTCAATGCGGTAGGGGATTTGTTTTTCTTCCAGCCACAACCAGATTTTTTGGCAGTAGGGACACCAAGCATGGTTATCGCGGTACAGGATGACTCGCACATCGGATTCGGTTTTACCAAACAGGCGCAAGCGGGATTGAGCGTTGGTGGGGCCGTTTGTGCGATCGACTTGAAAGTCTGTAAGGGCTTCTAATTCTGTCCAGCTTAGTGGGGTCATGCGATTTTAGATTTTAGATTTTAGATTTTAGATTGGAGAATTGAAGACAGCGACTGCTTCGTGGCAATAATAAAACTTACGCAACAACTGTATCTGTAGGGTGCGCTGTGCGCGCACCTTAACGCTACCCATAAAGTATTCAACTATTTTTTGGTTTTACTCCTGAATAATATAGTTGGTTATCAGTTAAAAAAGGCTTTGAGGACTGAAGTCCTCACTACAAACTTAACTACAATTAAGGCGACAGTTGGGGAGGGGGTGGCGCGTCTTGAATTTTAGTCAGTGCTGCTTTCATTTCAGGAGTGGCTAGCAACTTTTGGGTATCTGCGATTAAACGATCGCCCCAGAGGTTTTCTTTGAGATATTCTACGGTAGCATAGCGTTTGTCAAGTTTCAGAGCTGCTTCTCCCATCGCTAATCCTTTTTCTTTGTCACCTTTGGTGTAGAATGCTACTGCTAGAGCTAGCATTGCTTCTGCTGCTTTGTCGTCGATCGCGATCGCCTGTTCCCAGCGTTTGATAGCGCCATTGGCATCTCCCATTTCGTATTTGACTAATCCGATATTGTTGACAGCAGGCCACAGGTTTTTTTCTAAAGCAAAGGCTTTTTCATATTGGGCGATCGCCTGATCAAACCGCTTCAGCTTATAAAAAGCATTGCCTAAATCAAATAATGCACCTGGAGTGTCTGGTTTGAGTTTTAATCCTGCTTGCAAATATTCAACTGCTTTCTCGTAGTTCGCTTTCCGAAAGTAAGCTTCTCCCAAGACAAATTTAATTGATGGATTTTCTGGTGACAGAGATTGAGCTTGTCCCAAAGCTTCAATGCCTTTGTCAAACTGCTCGACTTGAAGGTACAAGCTACCTAACAAAGTCCAAGTTTGAGCATTTTTGGGGGCTAACTGTGTGGCGAGTTCGGCTCTAGGTACCGCTAGTTGGTACTGCTGCAGTCTGGCTAGCTGGACGGCTTCTTCTGCAAGGCTCAAGGCCGTTTGGTCGAGCTGGGCTGAGTCGATTTGCAGGGTGTAAGGCAGGAGTGCCTGTGCGACAACTGGTTTGGGCATTGTCCACAAACCGAGTGCGAGCACCAGAGATAGTAAAGGAATGCGATTAGGCACTGTACAGCCCCAGAAAAAAATATAAGGGTTTCTCGATCGCCTATAATAACTCATATTTTTGAGTTTTGATATTGCTTCTTGACTCGGCACACTTCGGGGTTTTCATTTAAATATTTCTCAAATTATGTTTACATTCAGGCTTGTCGTTTTTATTCACTGTTTTAGACACGACTGATTACCTCACTACCACTAGGCAAACTTCTGAGTTATTAGCAACTTGAATCAGTTAATAAATAAGGCTTCGCGGTTGTCAGTTAAAGCTCTACAAAATTATGTTTTAGCTCATAATAATAGTTTATTTTTACTGATTTATAAACGAGTTAATTCCGCACTACAAACCTGGTAAATCCTTCATTTTCAAGAACTTGAGTGAGTTAATAAAGCCTGTTGAATTTTGTCTAACAATTGTGCTGCAGATAAGGAAGAAGGCAAAATTTTGGCAGATACTTCTTGCAGGAGAAAGTCGATCGCCTCGGATTCCGAATTTACAGCAGACCGATAATCCCAGACTAAAATTGGCAGTTTTACTGCCATTTGGCGCAAGTTCGATAGCGCCTGCAGCATAGCGGTTGATTCTGAGGGCGCATCTCGCAAACACAGCAAAACTAAGTCAACGCTTTGATATTGCAACTGCTGCAAAACTTCTGTCCAAAAGGGAGCGATCGACCCTCGAAATCCTGCGGTGTGGACGTACTGAATCAAAGCTTGAAAGTTGGGAGTAGAAAACTGGGAATTGGGGAGGGGAATCTCGGCCGCGGTCGATCGAGCGCAATGTTCCAATTCTCCCGTCGGGTTCCCCCCAGAAGAGGAGTGCAAATCCGGTAAAGTCGAAATGTCGGCAAATAAAATGCTGGGCTTCCAACTCATGCCCGCAGCAACTTGAATCACTTGCCACAAAGCACTTGGCATTAACCCGGTTGGTGAAGTTTCACTGTCGTCGGGACTGCTAGTGGCTAAACAGGGAAATACCGACAATCCTTTGACTTGATTTGCCAGTTGGGTAGTTCGAGGGTCTAAAGTCACCAAGGGGAGAGAACCCAAATTGCGAGACCGACTTAACTGTTCGATAAAAGCTAAGGGGTTTTGCAGTTGACTTGTACCATCCAAGACGATCGCATCGGGTCGCCAAATTCTGGCCACGAGTTCTGCTTGGTCGAGGTCGTCTGCTTCTAAAACCCGGCAGTAGTTGGGGTTGAGCAGTAAAGCGGAACCTTGAGAGGAACTGTTTTGCGGGCTGAGCCACAATACGGTTAAAGAACTCCTCACTTTGCTGGTACTGGCATTACTGTGACCGATCAAGTCTGCCAGCAGCCTCCGCAAAGCGGGTTCTTCCACCGGCAAGCTCAAAAAGCCTTCGGCTCTGTTGACACTGGCCCGTTCTTTTTCGCCTCTGGTGGCCGTGACGATCGCCGGAATCGATCGGGTATCTGGGTCGCTCTTGAGCAGCGTCAGCACGTCCCAACCCGACAGCAGTGGCAGCAGCGGGTTGAGGAAAATCGCTTCTGGACTAAACCTGCGGGCTTTTTCCAACGCTTCGGTGCCGGAACGGGCGACTATTACTTGGTAGCCCAAACCTGAGATGACGTTGGTTAAATCTTCGATATATTTGGGAACTGCTTCGACTATTAATACTAAACGAGAGCGAGAATTGGCGGTCAGAATCGGATATTGGGGTTTTAATAATTCTTCCTCAGCGGTTCCCGGTGTCGAGACTTCTTCACTGTTGTTTCCCGGAGGAGTTGGTGGCAGCAGCAGGGTAAATTGAGAGCCTTGGTTTTCGGAGGAAATAAACGAAACGTCTCCGCCGTGGAGCCGAGCTAGGCGTTGAGTTAGTACCAGTCCCAGTCCGGTTCCTTGAAAGCGCCTGGTGAGGGGGCTTTCTAGCTGTTGGAATTTCTGAAAGATTAGGTGCTGTTTGTCGGCGGGGATGCCGATGCCAGTGTCCCAAACTGTGAATGCGATCCAGCCTTCCCAAACATTTACTTTCAATCCGATTTTGCCGCCGAGTTCGGTGAATTTTAGGGCATTGGAAAGGAGGTTAACCAGCATTTGCCGCAGTCGCAGTTCGTCGGCAATTAAGTGGCTCAGTTCCGGTTCTATTTCGAGTGTAAATTCTATTTGGGCTGAGGGTTCTGCGTTTGCTGTACCGTCCGTTTTGCTGGGGGCGGGAGGGTTTTTTTCTTCTTGCTGTTGCAGTTGTTTTGCTTGTTCAAAGGCTCTTTGGCAGGTTGATGCTATTTCGACTGCTTCGGGAATTAGTTCTAGCTGCCCGGTTTCCATCCGGGTCAAGTCTAATATATCGTTAACAATTGTCATCAAATGCCGCCCGCTTTTATGGATTAGTTTGGCGTAGCGTGTTTGGCGATCGTTGAGTTCTCCGATCAATTTATCTTTGAGGAGGCTGGACAAACCGAGGACGGCGGTGAGTGGGGTTTTTAGTTCGTGGCTGATGCAGGATAAAAATTCGTCTTTTAGTCGGTTGAGGTGGATTAAATCTGCGTTTTTCGCTGCTAGTTCTTTGGCGACTAAATGTTCTTCGGTGACATCTTGTCCCATTACTAAAATTAGCTGGTCTGAGAGCGGCTGTTT
Organism: Microcoleus sp. B5-D4; assembly: GCF_036705145.1. NCBI lineage: Bacteria > Bacillati > Cyanobacteriota > Cyanophyceae > Oscillatoriales > Microcoleaceae > Microcoleus > Microcoleus sp. B5-D4. The sequence continues at coordinate 17,583 of NZ_JAUBTV010000047.1, forward strand.
GACAAATTGCCAGATCCGTTCTTGGCCTTTTTGTACGGGGCACTCGCAAATGTAGGTGTCTGGTTTGCCGGCGGTGGGACACCAAGCTGGAGCGGTTAATGTTGAGGGGGAGGCTGCAGCGTACAAGGGCAGCGGGCAACTGGTGGCTGCTGTTGAATCACGCGCGGCGAAGCTATCCCGCAGGGAATCGCCCGATCGACTTGCTCCTACTAGGCTCCTGCAGTCTTTGGTGATGGCCTCAAACTGCACGCTCTTGTATTCGCTTGTTAAATTGCTTGGTTTGCGGGGCGAGTGTTTACCCAAATTTGCTGCTGGTTCTGGAACTGGTTCTGGGCCTGCTCCCAGCAAAATCCGCCACGCTGCGTTTTGGCTGACTATTTGTGCGGTAGGGGTTTGCAATCTCAGGGGCAGGGGCAGTTTTTCCAACAGTTCCACTAGGGAGTTCAGGTTTTCCGAAGGTTTCAATCCTGCTTCTAGAAAGCGCACTTGAGCGCCTAGGGCCGTGGCGATGGCTTCGGAAATTGGTTTTTTTAATTCGATTTCTTTGACTGCTGTTCCCTGCTCTGTGAGGCTGCAGAGCGAGCTGCTGTTGAGTGCGGCGAATTGCAGCAGGCTCAGGCTGTCTAGCATTCCTAAAAATTGACCACTGGCATCTGTGAGGGCGATCGGGTTGTTTGATGAAATGCCCGCAGTTTGGCTGTTTTGCCGGGCTGGGATGTTCAGTTCGTCTGTTTGCAGGTACTGCCAGAATTCGCTGACGCTCATAGCAGCAGGTAATGCCCTGACTGGTTCGATCGCGATCAAGCTTTCTGACAAAGGTTGCTGCCCGTCGTTTGTGCGATCGGCCGCGCGGGCCCAAAGGCTGCGGAGGTAAACTAATCCCAGCGGCTGTAGCTGTTCGTTGACTACAGCGACTCGATCGCAGTTGCAGGAGCTGAAAATTGACTGCAGCGATTCTAGCGCACCCGTTTGGAGGCACAGCGGCACTGGCTCGATAAAATTTTTGAGACTGGGGGTGGTGAGTGGCATAACAAACCTGAGAGTCTGCTCGGGAGAGCAGTAATATTTTTGATGCTCAATGTAGCTGCGAATTTCTGTATCTTATTTGTTTTATATCAGTTCGCTATCAGGCTCGGTATCCGCACCGAGACGGGGGAGTTCGATGCCTACGCCTGATTTGAGGCGACTAGCAATTATTTTAAGGCTTAAGCTTAATTGCAGAAATCACGCTCAGGGTGCTTGACACCAACACCAAGGAGTACACTTTGATTCTTCCTCTGGTAGAAGCACATCACTTATTTTGCGGTTAAGATTGGTTAAAATAAATGTTGAGATGATTGTTAAAATGTTAAGTTTTTTGTAAAGGAGATATCAACTCTGAGCGATCCAGCACTTTCAGGCAACTTAGGTGGTGCACCTACAGCTTTGCTTCCTCAACTGTCTATCGGTATTTTTGTCCGCTCTGAGGAAATCGCAGCCTCTGCGATCGAGCTTTTGAGAGGCGAACGCTATGCTTTAACGCACATTAAGTCGGCAGTGGAGCTTTTGGGGTTCCTTAAGCACAATTATCACCTTGATTGTTTGGTTTTGGAGGTGGATGGGGATCTGCGATCGCTTCTGGGCAAGCTGCAAGAACGATCTATCTTTTTGCCTGCTGTGATTTTTTCGGCTCACGCGCACGTAGATGGAAGATCCGAAGCACCCTATTCAGATGGTTTTGAGGCCGCAGCCAGTACCGCCAACAAGAGTCAAGACGAAAGCTGTGCTTTTTTTTATCACCCTGCTGAGGTGCAACTGGCAATCGATCGAGCGAGCGAAATAGCTGCCGGTATTGATCGGGCGATCGCACAATTTCTGAAGCTTTCAACTCCGGTTCCTGTCAACTACCAATCCGTAACGGTCGATGCGACAGCCCAATTGACTGCTCAAAGTTTGCTCAGCCGACAGCAGCGGCGGCTGGCGGAAAAATTACGGGAGCGATTAGGATACTTAGGTGTGTATTATAAAAGAAATTCCCAGATTTTTTTGAAAAATCTGTCGGCAACCGAGAAGCAAAAGTTTTTGGAGCAACTCAAGTCAAGTTATCGCGACATCGTTTTGAATTATTTTTCTCAAGATACTGCGGTCAACAATCAAATAGATGAATTTGTGAATTTGGCTTTTTTTGCTGACGTTCCCGTGACTCAAATTGTGGAAATTCACATGGAATTGATGGACGAGTTTGCTAAACAGCTAAAAATAGAAGGGCGCAGCGAGGAAATATTGCTCGATTACCGCTTGACTCTGATTGACGCGATCGCTCATATGTGCGAAATGTATCGGCGATCGATTCCGAAAGAGACATCTCAAGGTAGAATGTAGAAGGGATTCGGCATAATTGAAGAAAGAAAAGGTAGAAGGTAGAATCTAACAAAAAATAAAGGAGCCGACAAACGGCCGCGCGAGCGCTAGGCTGAAATTATTATAAAATAACAAAGAACAGCGGATTTAAGACAAATAACAACTACAACTAACATCTGACAACTAATACTCAACATTTAAAAAAGTTCATGAGTCCTCTGAAGAAAACCTACGTTCTGAAGCTATACGTTGCGGGGAATACTCCCAACTCAGTCCGAGCTTTGAAAACCCTAAAGGACATCCTAGAACAAGAATTTCAAGGTGTCTACGCGCTGAAAGTCATAGATGTTCTCAAAAACCCTCAGCTAGCAGAAGAGGACAAAATATTGGCAACCCCGACGCTGGCCAAAATCCTGCCGCCGCCGGTGCGAAAAATTATTGGCGATTTGTCCGATCGTGAGAAAGTTCTGATAGGATTAGATTTGCTCTATGAAGAACTTCGCGAAGAAGACCTGAATTCATAAGATAATCAGGTAAGAGTCAGTCGATTTTAGATTTGAGACTTCGGTTGGGCGTGAAACGTTCGGCTCGCGCGAGCGTCGAAGCGTCGAGTCGCGCGAGCGTCGAACGATTTTAGATTTGAGATTTACTCAACAGATGAATCTGGGATGTGGAACAAAACTCTAAAATTTCTATCTTTCCACGACAGGAGTACGTGGCACGGTATCGGTTTTTGGGCGGGGTCATTAGTCAGCATTCAGCAGTCATTAGTTATTGAGCAAGAGCCAAAACTAAAAGCTGGGTACAAAGACTCATGATCGGCGGTTAATGAGTGACAACTAAAGAATACTGAGAGTTGACAAAAATCGACATGAATGAAATTAGTCAAACGGTTAAACGAGAAGGATTGGTAACGGCAGGAGTTGAAAAAATTCGCACGATGATTGAGGGTTTCGATGACATCAGTCACGGCGGAATGCCCATCGGCAGAACCACCCTAGTCAGCGGCACATCAGGAACGGGAAAAACTTTATTTGCCGTACAATTTCTCTATAATGGAATTACCCATTTTGACGAAGCTGGAGTGTTCGTAACTTTTGAAGAATCTCCGACAGATATTATTAAAAATGCTTGCAGTTTCGGTTGGGATCTGGCACAATTAATCGAGGAAGGCAAGCTATTTATTTTGGACGCTTCCCCCGATCCAGAAGGTCAAGATATCGTAGGAAATTTTGATTTATCAGCCTTAATCGAGCGAATTCAGTACGCCATTCGCAAGTACAAAGCCAAGCGGGTTTCAATAGATTCTGTTACCGCCGTATTTCAGCAGTACGATGCTGCATCGGTGGTGCGCCGAGAAATTTTTCGCTTAGTTGCGCGCCTCAAACAAGTCGGAGCAACTACAGTTATGACGACGGAACGGGTGGAAGAATACGGCCCGGTGGCTCGGTTTGGAGTGGAAGAGTTTGTGTCGGATAATGTGGTGATTGTTCGTAACGTATTGGAAGGAGAACGCCGCCGCCGCACCATCGAAATTTTGAAGTTGCGCGGTACAACTCATATGAAGGGCGAATATCCTTTTACTATGACTAATGACGGAATTAATATTTTCCCATTAGGGGCGATGCGATTAACTCAAAAGTCTTCCAACGTGCGGGTTTCTTCGGGCGATAAAACTCTCGACGAGATGTGCGGTGGCGGCTTCTTCAAAGACTCGATTATTTTGGCTACGGGTGCAACGGGAACCGGCAAAACGCTGTTGGTGAGCAAGTTCTTGCAGAATGCTTGTATGAACGGCAATCGGGCGCTGCTGTTTGCCTATGAAGAGTCCCGGGCTCAGTTGTTCCGCAATGCTTATTCTTGGGGCATTGATTTTGAGGAAATGGAACAGAAAGGAATGCTGAAGCTGCTGTGTACTTACCCGGAATCTGCTGGTTTGGAAGACCACTTGCAGACTATTAAATCAGAAATTGCGGAGTTCAAACCTTCTAGAATTGCTATAGACTCGCTGTCGGCTTTAGCTAGGGGTGTCAGCAATAATGCTTTCAGGCAATTTGTGATCGGAGTGACAGGTTTTGCGAAGCAGGAAGAAATTACTGGCTTTTTTACGAATACAAGCGACCAGTTTATGGGTTCTAATTCGATTACGGACTCCCATATTTCTACGATTACTGACACGATTATTATGCTGCAGTATGTAGAGATTCGAGGAGAAATGTCGCGGGCAATTAATGTGTTTAAGATGCGCGGTTCCTGGCACGATAAAGGAATTCGGGAATACACAATTACTGAAAGAGGCCCACAAATTAAAGATTCGTTCCGTGGTTACGAACGGATTATCAGCGGTTCTCCGACTCGGATTACGATTAATGAGAAGAGTGAGCTATCGCGGATTCTCCAGGGTGTTCAAGGTCAAGACGATGAGGATATTTGAGAGTTAGCAGTAATTCATCGTTGCTAAAAGTAGGTTGGGTTGAGCTAGGAAACCCAACTTTTTTAATTTGAGGAGTTTGTGAACATTTATAGCAACCGCGACAATGTTTGGCAGGTTCTTAATTGCTGAAATATGAGCTTTTATTGCCTATCGATCCCAATACCTAGAGTTGTTACACAGCAACAATACCTTGGGTCAAATCCAATACCTTGGCGATCGCAAATCTCTTGAATTGTGCTTGGAAAGCCAATAGCTGTACGATCGACCTCAGCTCGATTGGCAAACAGGTAGCCTTGCTGGTGTTAAAGTTATAGTAGGAGTGTATTCTCCTGAACTAGGTTGGATTCATCGCCATCGATGTATTCCCCTCGCCGAAAAAACTGGATTGATGTGGCCCGAAGAGCAAATGGATTTTAGAGCAAGCTTGCTGGCAATATCAGCAGTGGCTAGCAGCAGGACTAATTCTTCCTAATATCGCGGTGAATCTGTCGGCACGTCAAATCAGCAAACAGACTTTAATCGCTAAGAGCGATCGCATCCTCGATCGCACCGAGATGAAGCCGAAATATCTATAGCTACAGATTACGGAAACTGTAATGATGCTTAATGTTGACATTACATACCATGTTTTGAGCAAATTATCAAAGCATGGTATTGGGATTTTTGTCGATGATTTTGGGACTGGCTATGCTGCTTTTAATAACCTGAAAAATTTTCCGGTGAAGTCGCTCAAAATTGCTCGCTCATTTGTCCGCGATTTAGCCAGCGCTCCGAGCGATCGCGGACTTCACAAACCCATAGTTGTAATCACACATGGCTTAAATCTGAGCACAATTGCTGAAGGAATGGAAGCCCCAGCGAAATGGGAATCGTTACAAGCGATCGCCTAGGAAATCGGGCAGCGTTATATGTTGAGGAAGCCTGCCATTGCTGAGGTTGCCATTCCATAAATCCCACATCCTGAATTGTTGTCTACCACTATGTGGGATCAGCAATCCTCCCTCATGAAAGCGCGCAAAAGTCTTATAATCAATTTAATGCTCGTGTCGCTCAAATGACTAAAAAAATTTTCTTACGGAATAATATAAAAGTGTTTGGACAAGGCACCCAGACGATGATGTTTGCTCATGGATTTGGGTGCGATCAAAATATGTGGCGTTTCGTAACACCGGCCTTCGATAAGGACTACAAAATCATCCTATTTGATTATGTAGGTTCGGGAAAGTCTGATATTAGTGCCTACAGTCCTGAACGGTACAGCCACATCAATGGCTATGTTCAGGATGTCCTCGATATCTGTGAAGAATTGGCGTTGACTGATGTGATTTTTGTAGGCCATTCTGTCAGCAGTATGATCGGCCTTCTGTCCTCAATTCAAGCTCCTAATTACTTTAATCGCCTGATTTTCGTAGGGCCTTCACCCTGCTACATCAATGATTTACCAAATTATTACGGAGGGTTTGAGCGCAAAGATATTGAGGATCTCCTCGATATCATGGAGAAAAATTACATTGGTTGGGCAAGCTTTCTGGCGCCAATGGTGATGCAGAATCAGGATCGTCCTGAGCTAAGTGAGGAACTTGAGACAAGTTTTTGCTCTACCGATCCGGTGATTGCAAGTCGCTTTGCCGAGGTAACTTTTTACTCTGACAATCGCAGTGATTTACCCAAGGCATCAGTACCTACACTGATATTGCAATGCGCTGATGATGTGATTGCTCCCACCGAGGTAGGGCATTACCTTCAGCGCCACCTACCTAAAAGTACGCTACGGCTGATGAAAGCTACGGGACATTGCCCGCACCTGAGTCATCCACAAGAGACGATCGAGATGATTAAGGAGTATTTGAGTGTACCTCATACTACCTGATTTGTATGGCAAACATGACCTACCAGATAGACGAGCTACTGAACACGTCACCCTGTGGATTCCTCTCGTTTGCTGACGATGGTACGATCGTAATGGTCAACGCCACATTACTGCAATTACTCGGATACGAAACCGATGAACTGCGGGGACAGAAGATGGAGTCCATTCTGCCAATGGCCAGCCGGATTTTCTATCAAACCCATTTCTTCCCCCTGTTGAAGCTCCACGGTAAAGTAGAGGAAATTTACTTCTCATTAAGGTCGAAGGAGGGTAGTGATATACCGATGCTGATCAACGCTGTGCGTCGGGAGAAAGGAGGAAGCTTCGTCAACAATTGCATCTTGATCTGTATCCGCCAGCGTATCCTATACGAAGGTGAAATTATTAAAGCAAAAAAAGCAGCAGAGGCAGCTATTCTCGCCCAAAAGCAAGCGGAAATCGCCCTGCGGAAACAGTATGACAAGGCGATATTACTTCAAGAAATTACTCAACACATCCGTCAATCTCTTGATTTGTCTACAATTTTTGAGATTGCTTCGCAGGAGATTCGCTTGTTTCTTGATGCCGAGCGCGTCGGCATATTTAAGTTCGATCCTGACAGTAAGTTTGGATATGGTGAGTTTGTTTCAGAATCCGTAGGCGAAGGATGTAAATTGGTAAGCAGAAATCTATTTAACGACTCGTGTGGTGGTGAACAATATCCTGATTCATATCAAGAAGGGAGAATGCAGGTAGTTGAAAATATCAATAAGATTGACCTTCAACACTGTTACCGCGCTCTTTGGAAACAATTTCCGGTTCGGGCTAATTTAGTTGCGCCGTTGCTCAATGGACAAGATTTGTGGGGGTTGTTATGTATTCATCAATGTTCTGCGCCTCGGCAATGGGAAGAATTTGAAGTTGACCTTGTTAAACAGATTGCTAATCAGTTAGCGATCGCCATTAAACAAGCGGATATTTTTCATAAGTTGCAGAAGGAATTGGCAGAAAGGCAGCAGGCTCAAGCGCGGATGAGAGAAATTAATCAACAACTGGCACTCTCTAACGAAGAACTAGCCCGCGCTACTCATCTCTTAGAACAAGTGGTAAATATTGATGGGTTGACTCAAATTGCTAATCGTCGCTGTTTTAATGACCGCTTAGAGCATGAATGGCAGCGGCTATACCGGGAAAAAAAACCTATTTCTCTTTTGTTATTTGATGTGGATTATTTCAAACGTTATAATGATTCCTACGGTCATCAAATGGGGGATAGTTGTCTGTTCAAACTTGCTCAGACGGTGCAAGAGGTGGTGTACCGTCCGGCGGATTTAGTGGCGCGTTACGGCGGAGAAGAATTTGCCATCATTTTGCCTAATACAGATCTTGATGGAGCGAGTTCGGTGGCCCAACGGATTCACGCTGCTATTCAAGCTTTACATATTCCTCACAAAACCTCTGATGTGAGCGATGTAGTTACTATTAGTATGGGTATCGCCAACTTGATTCCGATTTCGGAACTATCATCGGCTGACTTGATTGCGATCGCCGATCGTTCACTCTACCGTGCCAAGCAACAGGGGCGCAATCAGTCCGCGACCTGCGAGTACAGTGGCGATTCAATTTTTGACACTGACGCTTAAATCACAATAATTGAGGCCGAGGACAAAAATTTGTCCCCGGTCTCTCAAAATCAGTCATTCTATAAATCTACATGAGCACGGAGCTATTGGAAAACTCGGCTCCGACCGTCGCAGAATTTCCAGAGCCAGCCGACCTGCTCAAGCAGTTAAAAGCCAGACGCAAAAAGTCCGGGGCAAACTTGCCAGACATGGAGGTGGTTTTGGAGATACTTGGAACAGATGGGAGCGAAATTTGAGCGGAAAATAGGACTATCGGTAATAAAATTAACCTGAAACCCTTACTCCACAAAAGACATATAAAATGAGCACGGAGGGATTTGAACCCCCGACCCTCAGGACCGGAACCTGATGCTCTATCCACTGAGCTACGTGCCCTCGACTTTCTGAAGTATAACACGTCTTGCGGAAAATGGCGAGTGCCGATCGCAAATTTCCTAGCCGGCCTCCAAATCGCTTGGCCTACCGGGGTTGAACTCGGCCCCGCGATCGCGTTTATTAGGTAGTTCTCGAAGCCAGGGACTAAAAATTCTACCTAAATTATCAAAATAATACGACAATGGGGTAAAATAACAGCCTTTAATATAGCAAAAATTAGGTTCACATTCGATCGGGGTCGAGCATCTACCACAGCTAAAATAGCCCGCATCAATTCCCCCCAGCTAAGCGGCAGTAAATAAATGGTGCGACAGTTAAGACAGGTTGTGCAAATACGGTTCTAGGCTAAGTTCACCAAACCTCTGAATCTTATGGTTTCTAAAATTTTAGACAAATTACCGCTGCGAACTGTTCTCATAGTTCCATTTATACTGCAAATCCTGGGAGCCGTGGGACTCGTAGGATATCTGTCTTTTAGAAACGGACAAAAAGCAGTTAATAACCTTGCCAGTCAGTTAATGACCGAGGTGAGTTTGCGTGTCGAGCAAAACCTGCAAATTTACCTGACAACTCCCCATCAAATCAATCAAACCAAGCTGGATGCTGTCAAGCTCGGCTTGTTAAAGATGGAAAACTTATCAGCTTGGGAGAAATATCTTTGGCGGCAAGTACAATTATATCCCTATATCAATTTTACCTCGGTTGGCAACAAGAAGGGAAATTATAGAGGCGGTCAACAACTTTCTAACGGCTCCCGAATGATTAATGTGATAGACCCCTCTACTGGGTTAAATTTTAATTCTTACAATACGAACGAGCGAGGTGATCGCACTACAGTTACCACCCTTGCCAAAAACTATGATCATCGGCAACATCCTGCGTACCAAAAAGCCGTAAAAGTCGGCAAACCTACTTGGAGTTCGGTTTTTGTTTCATTACTAGAACCGACATTACTTATCAGCGCTATCCAAGCCGTATACAGCGACAAAAATCAGCTAGAAGGAGTCTTATTTACTGCCTTGCGTCTCGACCATCTTGGGAGATTTCTCAATAGTCTCAAAGTTGGAAAATCCGGTCAAACATTTATTATCGATCGCCAGGGTACCTTGTTAGCAACTTCCACTACAGAAAAACCGTTTCGCACTAAAGGTAATGAAAGACAATTGTTTAAAGTAGAAGAAAGCAGCAACCCTGTTACTCAAGCGACAGCTAAATATTTGACTGCAAAGTTTAAAAAATTAGACAAAATTAAAAAATCCGAGTTATTGAGCTTTGAAATAGATGACAAGCGACAATTTTTAAAAGTCTTGCCGTTCCAAGACGGCAAAGGTTTAGACTGGCTGATTGTCGTAGTTGTTCCCGAAGCTGATTTCACCAAAGAAATCGATGCCAATACCCGCACAGCGGTTTTGCTTTGTTTCGCAGCTTTAGGAGTAGCGGTGGGGATCGGCATTCTGACTTCTCAGTGGGTGACAAATCCTATCTTGAGCTTAAATACAGCCGCCAAAAATATTGCTAAAGGTGAATGGGACAAAACAGTAGAAAGCGAACGATCAGACGAATTGGGGGAATTAGCCAAGTCATTTAACAGCATGGCTCAACAACTGCAACAATCTTTTGAAACTTTAGAACAGCGAGTGCAAGAGCGGACGGCAGAATTGGCTATAGCTAAAGACAAAGCGGAAGTAGCGAATCAAGCTAAAAGCACTTTTCTTGCTAATATGAGCCACGAATTGCGATCGCCTCTCAATGCAATTCTCGGCTTTTCCCAACTGATGACTCGCAGCCAAACTCTATCTCCAGAAAATCAAGAAAATATTAGCATAATTAGGAGCAGCGGAGAACACCTCCTTACCCTGATTAATAACGTGCTGGATTTATCTAAAATTGAATCGGGGCGCACCACCCTCAATCCCCATAAAATAGACCTCTATCGCCTGCTCAATGAATTAGAAGATATGTTTCAACTCAAAGCAGATGACAAGCACTTGCAGTTGGTTTTTGACCGCAGTCCCGATGTGCCACAATACATAGAAGCTGACGAGTTAAAGTTGCGGCAAATCTTAATTAATCTGCTCAATAACTCTCTTAAGTTTACCCATGAGGGCGGTGTAGCGGTCAGAGTTAGCAAGGAGTCATTAGGCAGAAATCAGCAGGCAGAAGGGGGAAATATTGAGCACTCCGAAGTATCACCAAATACAGAACTTTCCGCCATTAATGGTCTTAAAATATCTCAATTCAGTCAGTCGAACAACCAGATCATTGCCACCCCAAATGACGATTCAGCTTCAACCTCTTCCTTCTTCCTTCATTTTGAAGTGGAGGATACTGGCCCCGGTATTGCTACCAAGGAATTAGACGATATTTTTGAACCTTTCGTGCAAACCAAGACAGGCAAAGATTCGCAAGAAGGTACCGGCTTGGGATTGCCAATCAGCCGCAAATTTGTGGAATTAATGGGCGGCAAAATGAGCGTCTGTTCTACTGTTGGTAAGGGAAGTAATTTTAAGTTCGACATTCAAGTTATTGCGGTCAATGCGGCTGATATTGAAAGCCCAAAACCGAGCCGGAATGTTATTGCGCTGGAACCCAACCAACCCACCTATCGAATTTTGATAGTAGACGATAAACCGCTCAACCGCCAACTGTTAATTAAAATCCTCTCTCCTCTGGGTTTTGAACTAAAAGAAGCTACTAACGGTCAAGAAGCTATTGAGATTTGGGAGAGTTGGGAACCGCATCTCATTTGGATGGACATGAGAATGCCTGTGATGGATGGCTACGAAGCTACGCAATACATTAAAAGCACTATTAAAGGTCAAGCTACTGCGATTATTGCGCTGACAGCGAGCGTTTTGGAGGAAGAACGGGCAGTTATTTTATCGGCGGGCTGTGATGCTTTTATGAGGAAGCCTTTCCGGGAAGCCGATATTTTTGATGCTATGCACAAACATATCGGAGTGCGCTATATTTATGAAGATCCGGCTCAAAGTGATTTATCGGCAATCAAAGAGGGCGATCGCGCTATGAGTGCGGCTGATTTCGTAAAATTGCCTGATTCACTGGTAGCTGATTTAAAGCTAGCGATACTGAATGCAGATATGGATTTAATTGATACCTTGAGCGAGCAAATTAGATTAAAGGATGCAGTAACGGCAGGTGCGATCGCAAATTGTATAGAAAATTTTGAGTACGACAAAGTTTTAAATTTAATCTCTGAAGCAATATCACATGAATAACGACCTTCTTAGCACCGATCGCGGTAATATTTTAGTAGTTGACGATACCCCAGCTAATTTGCGGCTGCTAGCCGGAATTTTGAACAGCAAGGGCTATAAAGTTCGCCCGGTACCTAGCGGTGAGTTAGCGCTTTCGGCGGCAAAAGGTATGCCTCCAGATTTGATTTTGCTGGATATTATGATGCCCGAAATGAATGGGTATGAAGTTTGCGAAAAGATCAAAGCTGATGAACGAACTTGCGAAATCCCGGTAATTTTTATTAGCGCGATTAATGACGTACTTGATAAGGTCAAAGCCTTTGCTGTGGGCGGGGTAGATTATATTACCAAGCCCTTTCAGGTGGAAGAGGTTCTAGTGAGGGTAGAAACCCATTTAGCAATGTGCCAGTTGCGAAAAAAACTCCAACAGAAAAACCATGAACTTACAGTTACTTTAGACCAACTGCAAGCTACTCAGAATCAATTAGTGCAATCGGAAAAAATGGCGGCATTAGGGCAACTGATTGCGGGCATTGCTCACGAAATTAATACGCCCTTGGGGGCAATTCGGTCGTCGATTGGAAATATTACCAGCTTTTTGGATAACAATCTCGAAAGTTTGCCAGTTTTTTTTAAAGAACTGTCAGCAGAACGCCAGCAGGATTTCTTGCGTTTGATGTACAGTTCTAGCCAACAAAATTACTCTTTATCTACTCGAGAAAAACGGGTATTGAAAAAAGGCGTGAAGCAACAACTACAGTCGGAAGGCATTGACAATTCTGACAGCCTTGCTAGCATTTTAGTCAATATCGGATTGCAGGAAAATCTGCAAGAATTCTTGCCGTTGCTCAAAGCTCCTGACAGCGAAAATATTATAAAAACAGCCTACGACTTTGCTAGCATTCACAGAAGCGCCCGAACCATTGCTACCGCTACTGAACGCGCTGCAAAAGTCGTCTTTGCTCTGAAAAATTATGCGCGTTACGATGTCAATGGGGAAAAAATACAGGTGAATATTACGGAGGGAATTGAAACTGTATTAACTCTTTATCAAAACCAAATTAAGCAGGGTGTGGAAGTCGTCAGAAAGTATCAAGCTCACTTGCCGGCGGTTTTGTGTTATCCCGACGAACTCAATCAAGTTTGGACAAATTTAATTCACAATGCCTTACAAGCGATGGACAATCAAGGGACTTTAACAATTGACGCGGTACAACAAGATACCAGCCTGTTGGTAAAAATTATTGACAGCGGTAAGGGGATTCAACCCGATATTATTCCTAAAATTTTTGAGCCTTTTTTTACTACCAAACCTGCCGGAGAAGGCAGCGGGTTGGGACTGGATATTGTCAAAAAAATAATTGAAAAACATCAGGGTAAAATTGATGTGGAGTCGAGGCCCGGTAAAACAGCATTTACCGTGTCTTTGCCGATTAATTTAACTGAGTAGGTACAGCGCCGGAGACTGAAGTCTGGGGCGAAAATTTGCAGTCTACCCGCGCAGAATGTAGAATTTGGAAAACGGTGTGCTGCCCAGGAGGGTGCACCCTGCCACACTAAAGAAGGAAACTAGCGATGTCTAAATCAGCAATTTTGTGTGTGGACGATGAAGTAGGAGTGTTGGAAAGTCTGGAAATTGAACTGCAACAGGCATTTAACGGTAAATATCTTTGCGAATTTGCTGAAAGTGCTGCCGAAGCCCTGGAAATTATTGAAGAGCTATGTGAAGCTGAGGTTAACATTTTAGTAATTGTCTCTGATTGGTTGATGCCCGGAATGAAAGGAGATGAGTTGCTGATTAAAATTCATCAAAAATATCCACAAATTGTGACAGTGATGCTGACAGGACAAGCAGACCAAGAAGCAATCGAACGCACAAAAAATCAAGCTAATCTTCATGCTTTCATAGAAAAACCTTGGCAAAATCAAGAATTAATTGAAGCGATTAAGTCTGGTCTAGCAAATTTATGAAAAAACCAGTCATTATTTGTGTCGATGATGAGCAGACTATACTCGATAGTCTGGAAATAGACCTGCTAAAAGCCTTTGAAGATAAATATTTAATTGAAACGGCCCAAAGTGGCGAAGAAGCTTTAGAGCTACTGTCAGAACTTTTAGCAGACCAGTATGAAGTTCCTTTGGTTATTTCGGATCATATCATGCCTAGTATGAAAGGAGACGAACTATTAAGGAGCGTTCATGCTATCTCGCCGAACTGTCTCAAGATCATGCTGACGGGGCAGGCAGATTTGGATGCGGTAGCCAATGCTATTAACTATGCTAAATTGTACCGATATATACCTAAACCTTGGCAATGTGATGACTTAAAATTAACTGTCACTGAGGCAATATATAGATATTTTCGAGATAAACAATTAGCGGAAAAACAAAAAGAACTTCACGAAATGAATCAGGAGTTGGTAAAATTAAACCGCAAGCAGGCGATGCTGATTGCCAAACTCCATGAAAACGAAAGTCGCTTGACGCAATATCTAGAAGCTATGCCATTGGGCGTGTGTGTGCTTGATGCAAACGGCCAATCTTTCTACGCTAACCAGAAAGCGCGGGATGTATTTGGCAAAGGCACTGTGCCGCATATTAATTCCGAGCAAAAAGCAGCACTTTATCAATTCTATAAAGCCGGGACTAATCAAAGATGCCCAGTTGAAGAATTGCCAATTATGCGGGCGCTTAGGGGCGAAAATGTGCGGACTGAGGGTGTAGAAATTCGTACAGCTAATAAGATTATTCCTGTAGAGAGTTGGGCAACTCCAATTTATGATTCTACAGGCGACATTTCCTATGCGATTATTGCTTTTAGTGACATAAGTGAACGCAAGGAAGCTGAAGCGGCGCTAATTCAAGCTGAAGAGAAGTATCGCGGGATATTTGAAAATGCTCTAGAAGGTATTTTTCAGACGACACCGGACGGACATTTTATCAGTGCGAATCCTGCTCTGGCGGAAATTTACGGCTACGATTCTGCGTCAGAATTGATAGAAAGTATTAATGATATTCAGCAGCAATTGTACGTGGAACCGAACCGCCGTCAAGAGTTTCTGGCGCTGATGAAACAGCACGGTACTCTGTGTGAGTTTGAGTCTCAGGTTTACTGTCGAGATGGCAGCATTATCTGGATTTCTGAGTATGCGCGCACCGTTTATGATGCTAACGGTGAAGTGCTTTACTATCAGGGTTTTGCTAAGGATATTACTTTGCAAAGACAGGTGGAAGTAGAACGAATCAGGTTTACTAATGATTTAGAAAAAGCTTTGGCAGCCGAAGAAAAGTTAAATGAGGCACTGTCAGAAAACGAAAGCCGATTGACTCAATTCCTAGAAGCGATGCCAGTGGGAATATTTGTTGTCGATGGTAAGGGTAAACCTTTTTACATGAATTCTTGGGGCGAAAGGATACTAGCCCAAGGTTTAATTTTTGATGGGGGTACTGACCAATTTCCTGAAGCTTATCATTTTTACGACGCTGGAACTAATCAATTGTATCCGAGGGATAGCCAACCGATTGTTCGGGCGTTGCGGGGAGAATTTGTGCGTATGGACGATCTAGAAATTCATGGGTCGGATCGGATTGTGCCGATCGAGGTTTGGGCGACTCCAATCTACGACGAACGAAAAAACATAGTTTACGCCATAGCTGCTTTTCAAGACATCACGGAACGTCTAGAGGTAGAAACCGAGCGCCGCCAATTCACAGACGAGTTGCAAAAAGCTTTAGCAGCGGAAGAAAAATTAACAGATGCTTACGGGCGGTTTGTACCGCACGAATTTCTCCACTTTCTGGGATATGAAAGTATTCTGGAAGTCAAATTAGGCGATCAGGTACAGAAAGAAATGTCGGTGCTGTTTTCAGATATCCGCGATTTCACTTCTCTTTCGGAAAGGATGAATCCCGAAGAGAATTTTCAATTTCTTAATGCTTATTTGTCGCGGATGGAACCGGCAATTACTAACAATTTTGGTTTTATTGATAAATACATTGGCGATGCGATTATGGCGCTGTTTGATGGCAGTGCGGACGATGCTGTGAAAGCGGGAATTGCAATGCTAGAAGAGCTTAACGACTATAATATTAGTCGTACTCAGGCCGATTGCCCGCCGCTGCAAATTGGCATTGGCATCAATACGGGTTCTTTGATGTTAGGCACGGTGGGTGGCCAAAGCCGGATGGACAGCACGGTGATTAGCGATGCGGTAAACTTAGCGTCCCGCGTGGAAAGTTTGACGAAAGAGTATGGAGTTTCGATGTTAATTACTCACAATACTTTTATACAGTTGAACGATATTTATGATTTGAGGTTGATCGATCGCGTAACAGTTAAAGGCAAATCGCGAAGGGTAACACTTTATGAAGTATTTGCGGCCGATCCGCCAGAGTTACGACAGAAAAAGTTAGAGACAAAGACAATCTTTGAGCAAGCTTTGGTACTCTACTATAGTGACAAGTGTGGCGAAGCTAAAAGATGGTTTTCGGCCTGCTTGGAAATCAACCCTAATGATAAGGTAGCTCAAATTTATATGCAGCGGTGTGCGAAAGGAGCGATCGCTCCTGCATAATACCATTTGAGAGTTTATATTTGATAATTGGGAATGATTTATGCCATAAGGGTTGGGAGTTTGCCTACACTTGTATTCTTTTTTGAAACTGGTATAATCATTGTTTAGACAGGCAGGGAAACGCAAACTATGGTTTCTTGTTGCGGCAAACTTTCTATTTTAAATTCTCCTCCGTGCAATTCTGCAAGGCGTTGAACAATAGCCAGCCCCAATCCCAAACCTGCTTGTTGGTAAAGTTTGCGATCGAACTGCCTGTAAGCTTCTAGCTGTGCAATCTGATCGGTAGTCATGCCGCGGCCTTGGTCTTTGACAGACAGAATAAAAGTCTGATTTTCGACGAAAGTGCTTAATAAAACCGGCGTTCCTTCTAAAGAAAATTTGAAGGCATTGTCCAAGAGTTCTTCAACAATTTTTGCGAGTCTGACAGAATCCATAGCTACCGACGAATCTTGCAAGTTTAATTGTAAATCGTCGGTTCTATTCGCGTGTTTTGCTTGCTGCCGAGCTTTTTGACTCAGCAAAGATTTTACACAGCTAAATTCGCTGTTTCGCATCTCCTTTAGCAGTTCGGGATTTGTGGCTGCTATCTCCAGTTCTGCATACAGCAAGAAGTTCTGAATCAGCCGATACAAGCGATGGCCGGAAGTTTGAATTTGACCGATCATCTCTAAGATATCTGATTCCTCTAAGACCTTGTATTCTGACAGAATCAGCTCAGAAAAACCCAGAATTGCATTCAAAGGAGTCCGCAATTCGTGGGGTAGCGACATACTAATATTAGTGCGTAATTCGTCTAGCGTCTTTTGAGATTGTCGGCTAATTGTTTTTTGTTTTTCAAGTCTAATAGCAATGGCTTTTAGCAGTTCTTGCGGCGTACACGGCTTAGTAATGTAATCGTCAGCTCCCAGTTCCATGCCCGTGCGAATGTCAACTTTATCGGCTTTGGCTGTGAGGAAAATAAACGGAATTGTGGCAGTCAAGGGTTCGGAGCGCAAAGCTTTGATGACGCCGTGACCGTCTATTTCCGGCATCATCATGTCGCACAAAATTAAATCAGGGATTTGTTCGATCGCCAATTTGATGCCGACTTTGCCGTTAATCGCTCCTATTCCTTCAAAATTCTCGGCTTCCAGCAACTCTAAAATATTCTCTCTAATCGCTTCTTCGTCTTCTATTACCAAAATCTTAGCCACGGTGATAGCTCCTTTTAGTTAGTAGTTGGTTGGAAAATTCTGGGTTCAGACACTTGATAACTTTGTTTGTTAGGCGCTTAATTAATCGTTAAATACCGGATATGTATAGTTGATAATTCAGTTGTTATTGACAGGGAGGGCAAATTAGAGGCAAGGTAATAGTGAAAGTTGTGCCTTTTCCTTCTTGACTGTCGATCGCAAGTTGGCCGCCGTGAAGTTCCACAGCCCTCTTCACAATTGCTAAGCCGAGACCTGTTCCCGAAATAGTGCCGACATTTGGAGCTCGGTAAAAAGTTTCTAATATCCGCTCTCGATCGGCTTGGGGAATGCCGATGCCCTGGTCTTGAACTTGGAAAACAGCTTCTTTGTTTTGACAGTTGAGGTGCAAGGAAACTGTACTGCCGATGGGGGAATATTTGATGGCATTTGAGAGGACATTTCCCAAGATTTGCTGCAGCAGTTTTTCATCCATTTGAGCCTCGCAGTTGTCGCCTTCGTATTGAAAGGCGATCGGGTGTTGGTTGCTGTCGTTGAGCTGCTGCTCTTCTACCAGTTGACGGCAAAATTTTTCAAGGTTTAAGGAAACCGGTTGAAACTGCAAGGTATTGGCTTCGATTTTGCCAATTACGAGGATATCTTCTAATAACTCTGTCATGCGTTTAATTGCTAATTGAATCCGCACAAAATGAGTAGATTTTTTATCTTGGGCCCACTGAGAACTGTAATCTTGCAGCAATCCAGCGGAAAATTGGATTGTTGTCAAAGGGGTGCGGAACTCGTGGGAAACCATTGTGACAAATTTAGCTCGCAGTTGTGAAAGTTCCTTTTCTCGTGCGAGGGCTTTGAGAATTTCCGCTTCTGCTCGTTTACGATCGCTAATGTCACGGGCTTCGGCAATCAGCAGCAAAACTTGTCCTGTTTCATTTTTAACAGGTTTCAGTGAGAAATCAACTGTCATAATTTGGCCACTTTTGCCTAACAAGTCGATTTCGCTGCGGAAAAACTCGCCGCGACTTGCTTTGCCGATCGCGCATTGCAATTGTTCGGAAACCTGTGGCGACTGGGCCCACATCGCCATATCCCAAATCGGGCGGCCCACAATACCCTCCGATCGCAATCCGGCAAAATCGAGGGCTGTCTCGTTCACTTCCAGCACAATTCCTTCGGGAGTCAGCAGCTTGGTTAGCTGAAATGATGAGTCAAAAATCGCCCGAAAGCGGCGCTCGCTTTCCCGCAGCATTTTAAATGTTTGAGATCGTTCGATCGCGTAGCGGATCGTCCGCACTAATAATTGAGTAGTAATTTGACCTTTAACAATATAGTCTTGAGCTCCCAAGCGAACTGCTTCTAGGGCGATCGCTTCATCATCCAAGCCTGTCATTACCACCATGGGCACATCAGGAGCAACTTCTCGCAGGCGAGTTAGGGTTTCCAAACCGCGGCTGTCGGGCAAAGAAAGGTCGAGCAAAACTACATCAAAGGGTTGTTTACACAGTTGTGCGATCGCCTCATGGAGGAACTCAACAGACACCAGTTCCCACTCGACGCCCACAGATACTTCTAACAGTTCTGCAAGTAAATCAGCATCAGCAGGATTGTCTTCTACTAACAGAATCTTAATCCACATAGCTTAGACGTTTTTGACTGTAAAATTTTTACTCTACCAATCTTAGGTTAAACTTTTTTGCTTTCCCTTACCATTTTCAACTTGAAAATTATTATTTGGGAACTGTCACCACCACCAGCCACCAATCCTCAATCCATCTCACCAGCTTAGCGACTTGACTAAAATCGATAGGCTTAGTGATGTAGCACCGGGCTGACAGGGCATAAGACTTGAGCATATCTTCATCGGCTGCTGAGGTTCTCATAATTACCACCGGAATCATTTTCAACTTGAGTGCTGAATTAATTTATATCAATATTTACCCAGCGTTTTGAGACAAAATTAATTTAAACAGAATTAAATCGGGACGACAAGACGAACATAAAAGCCTGCTTTATTCAATAAATTAATTGCTGATACATTATCTTCTGCTCTTGGAATAATTGTTAAAAATTGGCTTGTTGCCAGCTTTTATAAAGTCCATTCAGCCTCGCTGAGCAAATCATCCACCAGCAGAATTTTTATAGGTTAAAAAATTTTATAGCGTTCATAAGCAAAGCATCTGTTCGTTTAATTTAGAGGAAGTTTGACGACTGCCAGCCAGAATTCCTCAATTAACCTGACTACTTTAGTAAATTCTACGAAGTCTACTGGTTTTGTTATGTAACAGTTGGCGTGGAGGGAGTATGACTTAAAAATATCTTCGGGAGCTGCTGAAGTGCTGAGAATCACTACAGGAATTAATTTTAACTTTGGGTCAGTTTTAATTTCTTCTAGCACTTCAATACCGCTTTTTTTCGGCAGATGCAAATCGAGCAAAATCAAATCAGGACGAGGTACCCTGAGATAGGGTTCTTTTTGGCGCAAAAACTTGATTGCTTCGACTCCATCCTCCACAAAATGTAAGTTATTCAATATTTTACCCTGACTGAGGACTTCTATTGCCAAATCGGCATCGCTGGGAGAATCCTCAATCAGCAGAATCTCTATAGGTCTAACAGTGCTTCGATCACTCATAACCGGCGTATCCCTTTGAGTATAAAAACAAAATTGAATTTTGAGGCTTCAGGTACTAATTATAGGAATAGTGAAGTAAAAAGTCGCTCCTTTTCCCTCCTGAGATTCCACCCAGATCCGACCGCCGTGGCGTTCAACAATGCGCTTGCACATCGCCAAACCTATGCCAGTACCGGAATATTGGCGGCGGGAGTGCAGGCGCGCAAAAATGATAAAAATGCGATCGGCATACTGCGGATCGATGCCAATGCCGTTATCGCGGACACTGAACACCCATTCGCTCTCTTGCCTGCGGGCAGCGATATGAATCAACGGGATATCTTGGCGACAAAATTTGATGCTGTTGGCGACCAAATTTTGGAATAATTGCACCAGTTGAAATTCATCCGCCATCACGGTTGGCATCGCGTCGCAGGTGATTACAGCTTTTGTTTCGGCGATCGCAATTTGCAAATTGCACATAGTTTGCTTAACCACAGCGTTGCAGTCCGCCTGCTCAAACTCCTGACCCCTCGTTCCCAGGCGCGAATACGCCAACAAATCGTTAATTAACTGCTGCATTCTCGTGGCGCCATCGACAATATAATGAATATACTTATCTGCGCGATCGTCCAAATTTCCTTGATAGCGCTGGGCCAGCAATTGAGTGTAACTGGTAACGGCTCGGAGCGGTTCTTGCAAATCGTGGGAAGCCACATAAGCAAATTGTTCTAATTCCTCGTTGGAACGCTTCAAATCTTCTGTCAGTTGCAGCAGTTGCTGCTCTGCTTCTTTGCGGCTTGTAATGTTGTAAACCAAGGCGCAACAAGACAGCAAATTACCCTGGGAGTCCATGACTGGACTGGTAGACATATCAGTCCAAATATCTTTGCCATCCTTGCTTTTGAATTTAAATTCGTGTTGTTCACCAATACCTTGCTTGCGCCGCTCGACATTTTCAATAGCTTGTGGTTTTTCCCGTTCGTCCATGAAATCAAAAAGCGGCCGGCCGAACATTTCTAATTCACTATAGCCGAGCATTCGCGCCATTGCGTGGTTTACGTAAGTCGTGAGGCCATTTCTGTCAATTACCCAAATACCTTCTTCTGCTAATTCAACTATTTGCCTGTACTTAAATTCGCTTTCCTGCAAAGCTGTTTCAGTTAGTTTGCGCTCGGTGATATCTTTCATAAAACAGTGGTGGCCGTTAAATATCCCTTGTGCATCGCAAGCTTTTACCATCGTTAATTGCTTGTAAAAAAACGAGCCATTTTTCCGAACGCCTCTAGCTTCAACTTCTACTTTGCCAGAAATTAGCATTTCCTGATAAGCTGAGAGCATCATCTCAACATCGCCCGGATGTACGGTAAGCTGCCATTTCATGCCAAGCATTTGTTCCGGTTCGTAACCGCATTTATGAGCGTAAGCTCGGTTAACCTTCACGTAGCGCCCCTCAATATCGAGCCGTGAAATGCCTTCCACCGCATTTTGCATGGCACTGGTTAGGTCACGCAGCTCTTTTTCAGCTTGTTTGCGATCGCTAATATCCTGACCGATACCCAAAAAACCGTTAATATTTCCATTACTATCAAATAAGGCAGTCACCGACAGCATTACCGGAAACCGCGAACCATCTTTGCGAATGTAAGTCCATTCATTTTCGTCCGCGATTTCCCGGCACGGCAAGGCAACAAAAGCTTCAATTCCCGGCTCTATTTTCACTCCCAATTCTTGAGAAAGAACTTCAGCTCTTTGAGCGACCTCCAGAGGATCGTGAATTATTTCTACCGTGACTTTCCCCACCACTTCTTCTAGCGAATAACCTAAGAGTTGTTCAGCCGCCCGATTAAATGTTTTAATTGTACCGTCGGTATCTGTAGAAATAATGGTGTAGTTAGCGCTATTAAGAATTGCATTTTGCAGTTGCGTCAATTCCAACAAAGTGAGAGCAATTTTTTCCCGGTAGGCTATTTCTTTTTGCAATTTGTGGTTAGAAATTTCGATTTGAGCCGTGCGCTCAGCAACTCGATGCTCCAGAGTTTCATTGAGCAGTCGATTTTCCTCTTCTACCTGCTTGCGTTCTGTAATATCAGTAATAGTACCAACATAACTTTTTGTCTCCCCATTTTCTCCGATTTGACCGACAAGTTGACCGACTATCCAACTGATTTTAGTGTTATTAATGTCTAGAAAGCGGTACTCAGATTTAAACGGCAATTTCTCCTGCGCGGCGCTATACCATTCACTAAAAACCCGATCGCGGTCGTCTGGATGAATGCCTTGCAACCACCCTTTGCCCAAAGCTTCATCACAAGTTATTCCCGAAATTTGACACCAGCGCTCGTTGACATACAAGCAGTCTCCTCCAGCATCTGCATAAAAGATTCCTACCGGCGAAGCTTCAGTTAAAGTTTGATAGCGAGCTTCCGTTTCTCGGCGTTCAATTATTTCTTTTTGCAGTATTAGATCGATCATCCCTAATTGAGTTGGACTCATCAGAGTTAATGCTTGGGGAACGAAAGGAATTAATGCAAAAGCAGTGTAACCAGAAATCGCGGCGGTAATAATTTTCAGACTGCCAGAAACCCAATAAACAGGATGCCAAAGCGTCCAAACTTCCATCACATGAGTAGTGCCGCAGGAGATAATAAAGGCTGCAAACAGCCAAAAGATATTGCGAAAGGGCAAGTCTTTTCGCTGAAATAGAAAATAATAAATTAACGAGAGGGGTATTGAATAGTAAGCCAGGGCAATGATAGAGTCTGACACTATGTGGAGTGCTACTAGCTCTCGCTGCCAAAGGTAACAGTGACCGTGAGGAATATAATTTCCCGTGAATAACAGGTGATTTAAAAACTTCCAAATCATAAACGGAATGACAAATGGGGAAGGAGTAATTTAACGCAATAACTTATAACTTATCTTAACTCTCTGAAATATACTGTTCTGGAGGCACGGGGGGCTAAAAACCCGGTTTCTTCATAAAGGCCTCATTGCCAAACCGAATATTGTGGTAGAAACTGGTTTTTCTTCCGTAAGTCTTAATATAGCAATTCTCAATGATTCGCAAGCTGTAGCGAGCTCTAGGTTGGGTATAACTTATATGTTGCACCATTCTCAATCCTTTTATGGACAGGCAAGATGCCTGTTCCACAAGAAAATTCATCTCTTGTGGAACAGGCATCTTGCCTGTTGCTGACAATGGTGCAAGATGTGAGCTATGACGAAGTGAAACCCTATATGCCGATTGGAGATTTTAGGATTTTAGCTTTTTCTTCCTTCTTCCTTATCTTCTAAATAACTAAAGCCTTCTTCCATCCATCCGTTACATCTGTTACATCGGAAGAAAGAGAATCCGTTGCCGAACTTCCTTCTGCTATAAAAAATGGGGCGAGCTCGAAGCCCGCCCCACCCAAAATTATGCTGCTGCTATTAGCCCAACAGCGCCTGAGCCTTAGCTACCACATTATCAACTGTGTAGCCAAACTTTTCTAAAGCAACGGGGCCCGGTGCAGAAGCGCCGAATCTGTCAATACTGAGGCTATCGCCTTCAGAACCCAAATAACGTCCCCAGCCGAAGCTACAACCTGCTTCAACTGCCAACCGTTTAGTAACAGCTTTCGGCAGTACAGATTCGCGGTAAGCGGCATCTTGTAAGTCAAACAATTCCCAGCAAGGCATCGAAACTACGCGCACTTTATTGCCTGCAGCGCGCAATTTTTCAGCGGCATCAACGCAGAGGTAGGTTTCGCCACCGGTGCCGATTAAAATGATGTCGGGAGTGCCGCCGTCGTCGGACAAAATGTAAGCGCCTTTGGCTGTTCCTTCGATCGAACTTCCAGCCAAGTTAGGCAAGTTTTGGCGCGACAAAGCCATTAAAGTTGGGCGAGTGCGGCTTTCAACTGCCACTTTGTAAGCGCCGGATGTTTCATTACCATCCGCAGGGCGCATTACCAACAAATCGGGAATTACGCGCAGAGAAGCGATGGTTTCCACGGGTTGGTGAGTCGGGCCGTCTTCGCCCAAGGCTACGGAGTCGTGAGTCATTACGTAAATAACGCCAGCTTCCGAGAGTGCAGAGAGGCGAATTGCTCCCCGCATATAGTCAGCAAATACCAAGAAAGTGGCGCAGTAAGGAATTAAACCGCCGTGCAGAAGCATACCGTTGGCGATCGCACCCATGCCGTGTTCCCGCACACCAAACCGCAGGTTACGTCCTTCGTACTGACCTTTTTGGAAGTCTTTTTCACCCTTGAGCAAAGTCATGTTAGAAGATGCCAAGTCAGCGGAACCGCCGATCAGTTCTGGTAACACACTTGCCAAAGCATTCAAACATTTTCCAGAATGATTCCGAGTCGAATCGGCCTTATCTTCTGCCTTGTATGTCGGCAAAACTTTATCCCAACCTTCGGGAAGTTTGCCGGCCACCGTGCGCTCGTATTCTGCTGCTTCTGCAGGATATGCTGCTTTATAAGCATCAAAAGCTTTCTGCCATTCTTGCTCAGATTGAGCGCCACGTTCGACTGCTTTGCGGAAGTGCGACAAAGCATCATCAGGAATCTCAAACGGTGCGTGTTCCCACTTCAAGAAATCGCGAGTTGCTTGCACTTCATCGCTACCCAAAGCAGCACCGTGAGCGCTGTAGGAATTGCGCTTGTTTGGAGAACCGTAACCAATGATGGTACGGACTTTAATCATGGACGGTTTGTCCGTGACTTTTTTGGCTTCTTCAATAGCTTTGTGAACTGCTTCTAGGTTAGTATCTTGGTCTAGAGCGGTATTGTCTACTGTAATAACGTGCCAGTTGTAAGCTTCAAAACGCTTGCCGACATCTTCAGTAAAGGCCAAGCTTGTGTCGCCTTCAATAGAAATGTGATTGTCATCGTACAAGGCAATTAATTTGCCGAGTCCGAGGTGTCCGGCCAAAGAACAAGCTTCGCCAGAAACGCCTTCCATGTGGCAGCCGTCACCCATGATGACATAGGTGTAGTGGTCAACAATGGTGTGGTCGGGCTTGTTAAACTTAGCAGCGAGGTGAGCTTCTGCCATTGCCAAACCGACGGCATTAGCAATTCCTTGTCCCAGGGGGCCGGTGGTAACTTCTACGCCTTCGGTGACGAAGTTTTCGGGGTGTCCGGGGGTTTTGGATTCCCACTGACGAAATTGCTTGATGTCGTCGAGGGTGACGCTATCGTAGCCTGCCAAGTACATGAGGGCGTACTGTAGCATACAGCCGTGGCCGGCGGAGAGGACGAAGCGATCGCGATTAAACCACTTGGGGTTTTTGGGGTTGAACCGCATGAACCGATCCCACAGCACGAAGGCCATAGGGGCAGCGCCCATCGGCAGTCCCGGGTGTCCTGATTTTGCTTTTTCTACCGCATCGATGGCCAGAAAGCGGATAGAGTTGATGCAGAGTTCTTCGAGTGATTGGGTTGCAACAGCCATAATTATGGTTTTTATATGTTAAGAGAGAGTGTGTGTGGTCGATTCTGACAGAGGAGCGATGAGTCGAGTTCGATCGCTCGCGTTTCTGCTGTTCAGTTTCGATGGAACTGCCGTGAGGCTGCACTACATATCATCTCACCTGTTGCGATCGACAGACAACTTAATTTTTTAATGTTTCGGTCGCTTTGTGCAGTCGATCGTAAATTTTTATCGGAAATATTTCTGGGGCGAGTGCGGATCTGTGCGATCGGGGTACGAGAGGGTGTAACTTATTTATTTGGCAAATTGGCTCTCAAAACCACCCTGTTATGATAGAGTTTGGTGTTTCTGACATTTTGCAGCTCGATCGCGAACAGGCAAGATGCCTGTTCCACAAAGAGGAATTTTCGTGTGGGGCGTTGATTTGAGCAACGCTCGATCGCACGATCGCCAGAATAGTGCAAGATGTCAGATATTTGTAATTTTAATCAGGCAATAACTAATGACTCTCAGTGAAGCCGAAGTCCGCAGTCAAAAAGTAGAGGAACTGCGATCGCAAGGCATAGAACCGTATCCCAGTGAATCCTACGCGCGATCGCACACAGCCAAGCAAGTTCGCGAAATATTTAGTCAGCCGGGAAAAGAACTCGAAAACGGACAAAGTGACCCCGAAGAAATTTCCCTGCGATTAGGAGGCCGCATCACTTCCAAGCGAGACAGCGGCAAAATTGGTTTCATCGATTTAAAAGACGCCACAGACAAAATTCAACTCAAAATCGAGAAAGCAATCGTCACCGGCGAAGTCGGTTTGAGCTTTGAACAAATTAAAAAATTGCTCGATGTCGGCGATTTTGTCGGCGTCGAAGGTATCGGCTGCCGCACCCCCAGGGGAGAACTTTCTATTTTAGTGAGGGAATTAAAGCTTTTATCAAAAGCTACCATTCAATTTCCCGATTCTTATTACGGAATTAACGACCCCGAAGTTTGCCGCCGTCACCGCGAAATGGATTTGGCAAGCAACCAAGATGCGCTCAACCGTTTTATGCTTCGCAGCCGCATCGTTCAAAGCATCCGTTCCTATCTCTGGCAAGCAAATTTTTACGAAATAGAAACGCCAACACTGCAAGCTATTTACGGCGGTGCTGCTGCTAAGCCATTCATCACCCACCACAATGCTTTGGAGGTGGATTTGTATTTGCGAGTGGCTCCCGAATTATTTTTAAAACGGGCAATTTGCGGCGGTTTCGAGCGAGTATTTGAACTAGGGAAAGCATTTAGAAATGAGGGGATTGACAGCACCCACAATCCAGAGTTTACCTCTTTAGAAGTTTACCAAGCTTATGCTGATGTTTTCGACATTTTAGGAGTTGTCGAAGACGTGATATGTTTCGCAGCGGCAGCGGTATTTGGGGATGTCAAAGAAATTGAAAATCAGGGGGAAACGATTAGTTTAGAACGCAAGTTCGACTACAGCGAAAAATATCCCGGTTTCAGCGGCAAACACTGGCAAGTGAAAACGATGGTAGAAGCTGTCAGAGACGAGTTTGAGCTGGATTTTGACAGTTTGGATTTGGAAAGTGCGAGATCCTCTGCAACCAAACTAGAATTGCACCTGTCTAAGTTAGAACAACAGAGTTTAGGCTACGTGCTGTATGCAGTTTTTGACAAATTAGTTGTTCCCAAACTAATTCAACCTACATTCATCATCGACTATCCTGTCGAAGTCAGTCCTTTAGCAAAAGGACATCGCAACAAGCCGGGATTTGTAGAACGTTTCGAGCTATTTATCAACGGTACAGAATACTCGAACGGATTCTCAGAATTAAACGATCCGAAAGAGCAAAGAAAGCGGTTTGAGGAACAGTTAGCGCAGAAAAATGCCGGCGATGACGAAGCGCATCCAATGGATGAAGACTTTATTCAAGCGCTATCTTTGGGAATGCCTAACTGTGCGGGAATGGGTATCGGCGTAGACAGATTGGTGATGCTTTTAACTAATACTCAAAGCATCCGAGATGCCGTCATGTTCCCGACAATGCGGCCTGTTAAAGATTGATTCGGAATTTTTTGTAGGGGCGGGTTTTACAAACAATATCTAACTCAAACAAACAGTCTCTATAAACCCGCCCCCACCCGACAAATAACCTACATCAACCTTGACTTCGATCGAATACGAAAAATGTGCATTGCGATTTACCCTTGGGCGGGGGCGGGTTTATTTATATCGTCAATTATTGGCAATATTGTTGGTGAACCCGCCCCTACAATTATGCAGAAAATGTGCATTCCGATTTACCGTTGGGCGGGGGCGGGTTTATTTATATCGTCAATTATTGGCTAATATTGTTGGTGAACCCGCCCCTACAATTATGCAGAAAATGTGCATTCCGATTTACCTTTGGAGGGGGGCGGGTTTATTTAAATTGTCAATTATTGGCTAATATTGTTGGTGAACCCGCCCCTACAATTATGCAGAAAATGTGCATTCCGATTTACCGTTGGGCGGGGGCGGGTTTATTTATATCGTCAATTATTGGCTAATATTGTTGGTGAACCCGCCCCTACAATTATGCAGAAAATGTGCATTCCGATTTACCTTTGGAGGGGGGCGGGTTTATTTATATCGTCAATTATTGGCTAATATTGTTGGTGAACCCGCCCCTACAATTATGCAGAAAATGTGCATTCCGATTTACCTTTGGAGGGGGGCGGGTTTATTTATATCGTCAATTATTGGCTAATATTGTTGGTGAACCCGCCCCTACAATTATGCAGAAAATGTGCATTCCGATTTACCTTTGGAGGGGGGCGGGTTTATTTATATCGTCAATTATTGGCTAATATTGTTGGTGAACCCGCCCCTACAAGCCTGAATTTAACAGATTTGATATCACCGCATAAACGAACCGACAACACCGTTCATATCTTCAGCCAAAGGATTTCCCAAAGCCTTAAACTTCCACTCGCCGCCTTCTCGATAAACTTCTCCCATCAACATATTTAATTTTCCTTCATAAGATGGGTCATTTGACAAGCGATAGCGAGCTATTTCTTTGCCGGCGGCATCTACAGCTCTCACGAAAGCATTTTCTACCAGGCCGAAATGCTGTTTTCTCTCTTTGCCATCGTAAATATTTACGCCCAAAATAATTTTGTGATATTCTGCTGGCAAAGAACTCAGTTTCACCACTATTTGTTCGTCGTCTCCCTCTCCAGCCCCCGTGAGATTGTCGCCTGAGTGAACAACTGTTTTGTCCTTTGACTCCAAATGAGAGTAATAAATTACATCTTCTTTGTAGTTCTTTATTTTGCCATTTTCTCCCAGCAGCATAGCGTAGGAATCTAAGTCAAAATTTGCACCGCTGCTTCGCCCGAAAAGACCTTTTTTAGCTTGTGCAACATCCCAGCCCAAACCCATTGTGAGTTTGGACAAGTCGTATTCGCTTTTGCTGAGAACGATTGATTGTCCTTTTGTTAAGTTGATAGCCATAGTTTTGTGATTTTGTATGGTTTATAGTGGAGATGTTTTAGAAAGATTAAATCTTTCGCCCTTCTTTAATTGAATTCCCATGTGGTTTATTACCTCATGAGTCTGGCTTAAAATCGAGGGAAACATTCCTGCTTCCGAATTTCCCCTCGATTTATTTAGCTAGGAGCGATCGACCTTTTATCCGGCATACTTATCTACAAAGCTCTGCAAGCCGGAATTGTAGCCTTGTCCCACTGCTTGGAACCTCCACTCGCCATCTTTCTTGTAAAGTCGGCCAAATTCGATGGCAGTTTCCCGAGAAAAATCCTCATCCAAATCGTACTTCATGACTTCTGTGTTAGTAGTGGTATCGTAAATCCTGATAAAAGCATTCCGCACTTGACCGAAGTTTTGCCTTCTCGATTCTGCTTGGTCGATTGTTACCACAAACACAATTTCTTGCACCGCCGGATCGACTTTGGTTAAATCGACTGTAACGGTTTCATCATCACCAAATCCTTCTCCGGTTCTGCTATCTCCCAGATGTATTACAGAACCGTCCGGCGACTCTTTGCTGTTGTAAAAAACAAAGTATTTTTCGCTGGGAATTTTTGCATTAGCCCCCAACATAAACACGGAAGCATCTAAGTCAAATGCTGCGCCTGTGTCTGTAGCATTGGTATCCCATCCCAGACCAATCCCGGCATTTTTTAGCCCAGGTGCTTCTTTAGAGAGATTGATTCTCCCGCCTTTTTCCAAATTGATAGACATTCGCCCTCCTATTCACAACATCACTGGCGTTACTACTAGCAATTATATCAAGTGTTATAGTAAGTTGACAATTTGCTTTTGGTACTCGTCCTCTGTGATTAGTTCTTGGGTGCTTTCCACTCTGTCTAAAAACACGATTCCATCTAAATGGTCGTGTTCGTGTTGAAAAATTCGAGCCACAAAGTCTGTCAATTCTTGTCGGTGGAGTTTGCCGTCTCTACTGGTGTATTCTATCTCGATCGCCCTACTTCTCGGCACCAATCCCCGAATCCCCGGAATGCTCAAACAGCCTTCCCAGTCTTTGACTGTCTCTGTTGATGCAGCCACAATCCGGGGATTAATCATCGCTGTGGGTTCCATGTGGGGTGCTTGGGGATAGCGCAGGTTGGGGCGGGATGCGACGATGAACAGGCGATCGGACTGAGCCGCTTGAGGGGCGGCAATCCCCACTCCGTTTGCCTGCTGTACTGTAAATATTAAGCTGTCAATCAACTGTTGAATGCGATCGTCCTTAATATTCTCGACAACTTGCGATCGGCGGCGCAACACAGGATTTCCTAATTGTGAGATTTGTAATATTTCTGCCATAGTTATTGGTTAGTCGTTATTGGTTATTTGTTGTTACAGTTTTGTCGGTTGGGTGGAGGAACAAAATATAACTTACTCACTCAATAATTAATCCGTGTATCCGTGTCCAAATCCGTGTCGTGCTTTCCTTCTTATCCAACTTTTTGAACCGGCAAACTCCCCGGTTTAACAGTCAAATTAACTATTTGCCCGTTGCGGTTAATTTCCATTTGCAACAGCCCGCCCACCTTAGCATTTTGCACGAACTCCTGAACAGCTTCCGACTGAATAATCGGCTGATTATTAATTTTTTGAATCACATCTCCAGCCCGCAAACCTGCTGCTGCTGCGGGAGAATTAGGAACAACGCTAACAATAGCCACACCCCGATCGACTGCAACTCGCAGGCTGCTGGTAGCATTGCTGTTAATTTGCTGCTTAACCTCCGGAGTCAGCGTCGCCATTTCAATGCCTAAATAAGCGTGTTCGACTTTCCCCGTCGTAATCAGTTCCTTCGCCACCTGTTGCGCCGCCTGAATGGGAATAGCAAACCCCAATCCTTGAGCACCTTGAATAATCGCCGTATTCATGCCAATAACTTGGCCCGAAGCATTCAGCAGCGGGCCGCCGGAATTCCCCGGATTAATTGCAGCGTCTGTTTGAATAAAACCGATCCGCTTGTCAGGTACGCCCACATCAGTGCTCGATCGCCCCGTAGCGCTAATAATCCCCGCAGTTACCGAATTGTCCAAACCCAAAGGATTACCGATCGCGATCGCCCATTCCCCAGACAACAGCTTATCCGAATTGCCGATCGCCACCACAGGGACATTATTCGCCTCAATCTTCACCACAGCCACATCCGTCACCTTATCCGCCCCCAACACCCGCCCCTGAAAGCTGCGGCCGTCCTTGAGAGTTACATTTACCGTATCGGCTCCCTCTACAACGTGAGCGTTAGTGAGAATCACGCCGTCGGCACCGATGACAAAACCCGAACCAGTGCCCCGTTCGAGTCCGCCCCGGCCGCCCGAATTCGGTTCTCTGCCAAAAAAATCTTCCGGCGACAGCCCTCTATTTCCCGGTTTCACCCGGCGCGAAGCATCGATCCGAACCACTGCCGGGCCAACTTTTGCCACGGCAGCCACAATAAAATTCACATTAGTCCCGTCGCCCGACAAGGAAGCCGGCGGCAAGACTTTGCTAGCTTGATCCTTTGTATTAGGAGGCAGTTGCAATTTCGGTTCCAGCGCCCTTTGTCGCGAATCGCCAGAATTTGCACGAAATTGAGAAACCGTCAGGCGATCGCCCAACATGGCGGCCCCGGCTCCCGTTACCAGCAGCAATATGTAAATTGCCGGTTGCTTCCAAAATTTGCCAGTAGAACTCTTCATGGCCATGTTTTAAGGCTTTCCTGCCAAATCTAAATATTTGCTGATCTGCTCCCCGATACCTGGCGCAGGACTGCAGAGCCGCCAAATTTTTGGGCGATGGCGTCCCGCCCTCGCCCGTGCTACGGCAGACTCCCTTAAACTTTAGCATCTGAGGAGTGACATACTCCCACATCAATCACAAGCTGTCACCATTGATGTGGGCTTCTCAGCGACTCCAGCTATTGCTTCGGACGTTAACTGAGCTTTAAGAACGGAATGCCCTACCGCTCTGTTTTTTATATTGATAGCTGCATTTTGATCGCGATCTAGACTACACCCGCAATGAGGGCAATCGTGCCATCTTTTATGCACCTTTTTAGGTACTTTCTCGCCGCAATTAGAGCAATCTTGTGAAGTGTTATGGGCACTTACTGGGACTACCAACAAACCAGCATTTACGGCTTTATTTGTTAGTATCGACAGAAAGCTTGACCACCCAGCATCCAGCACTGATTTAGCTAATTTTGTACGAGCAAGTCCTTTAACATTCAAGTCTTCAACTGCAATAACATCATATTTATTCAATAAATTCTTAGCAGTTTTGAAATGAAAATCTTTACGTTTATCTGCAACTTTCTTGTGTTGACACCCCAGTTGTTTAATTGCTTTCTGTCTACGGTTACTTCCCTTTTTACGTCGTGCAACTCGCTTTTGAATAACCCGTAGGCGTTTTTGGGCTTTGCGATAAGGTTGAGGAATAGTAACCGTTTCACCCTCTGATGTCGTCATAAATTCCTTCAAACCAACATCAATGCCAGTAATTTTGTTTGGATCAAAATCGAGTTGGATTGTAGGAACTGTTATATCTTCCAAGCTGAGAGTTACGTAGTATCCATCAGATTTTTTGGTGATCGAAACAGTTTTGAGCTTAAAGCCCTCAGGTATGGAGCGATGCAAAATAACCTTAACCTTCCCGAACATCGGTAAGTTAATAAGGTTGTCTTGCAAGCACTCGCCTTTGATCTGAGGATAAGTAAACGTGCGGTAACGACTGCGTGATTTAAATCGAGGTCTACCGCTACGTTTTCCATTGCTATCACCTTTCAGAAAACTATCAAAAGTTACCTTGACTCTTTTCACTACATCTTGGAGAACTTGAGAATAAATCTTGGCATACCAGGGATGAGATTTTTTGAGCTGAGGTAACTTTTTCTTCTGTGAATAGTAATCGGGATTATCTCTCAGTTCAGGCAGGTAACACATCAGAGGACAAGCATTAACAGGAGAACGGTTTTGCTCATACCAGTTAAATCGATCGGCCAACAAATAGTTATACTGAGCGCATAGCATCGACAACCATCTGTCGATCTCAATGGCTTGTAACTTTGTAGGGCGTAGTTTATACTGATATGCCGTTCTCATCTATCTGACTGTACACTAAGTGCTATATATAAGTTAACCTGTATACTGGGGGCGGTCAATGCCTTTTCAAAAAAATCACAAACTAGGGGCAAGGAAACGGTTGAACCGTCCTTTAGACAAGGAAACAATCGGATTCAAAGGCTATGAAGGACAAAAAGAAAAACTTAAGGCTGTTCCTGAGTGGCAAGAACGTTTGAGAGAGTTTGTTGATAAATTAATTAGTGATTACGAGAATTAATTGGTCAACTCCGTACCTAGGTTGACCCGCCGGAGCGAACCCAACACCAATCTGATTACAGGTATCGCGCGTGGGATTCCGGCGGTTTCATAGCTAAACTCTCTAGACTGTAGAATTAAATATCTTGAATGCCGATCGGCAGAGGTAAGCAGTGGACATTCCCCTCGAAAGTCTGTGGAATCAGATACTTGAACGTCTCCAGGTACAACTGAGCAGACCTAGCTTTGAGACGTGGATCAAAACTGCCAGGGCCGAACAACTCGAAAATAACTGTTTGATTGTCAGCGCCCCCAACCCCTTTGCTCGCAATTGGTTGCAAAAATATTACAGAGAAATCCTTGCCGATGCAGTCGCAGAAATTCTCGGCTATCCCGTAGACATTTACTTGACAATTGCCGGGGGAAACGAAACAGGCGACAGCAGCGACTCGGCCATAATTTGGCCCTCCCCCATCGCCGATGTCCCGGAAAGCCACTCGCTTCACCCCCCCAAACCTGCCAATTTAAACCCCAAATACCTATTTTCCCGCTTTGTCGTCGGTTCCAACAACCGCATGGCTCACGCGGCTTCCCTCGCGGTAGCCGAGTCTCCGGGCCGAGAATTCAATCCCCTATTTTTGTGCGGCGGCGTTGGTTTGGGCAAAACTCATTTGATGCAGGCGATCGGTCATTATCGCTTGGAAATTGACCCCAACGCCAAGATTTTTTACGTTTCTACTGAGAAATTCACTAACGATTTAATCGCCGCCATTCGCAAAGACAGTATGCAAACTTTCCGCGACCATTATCGGGCCGCAGATGTTTTATTAATAGATGACATCCAATTTATTGAAGGCAAAGAATACACTCAAGAAGAATTTTTTCACACTTTTAATACTTTGCACGAAGCCGGGAACCAAGTAGTTTTAGCTTCCGATCGTCCGCCACAGCAAATCCCCCGCCTGCAAGAGCGTTTGTGTTCCAGATTTTCGATGGGATTAATTGCCGACATTCAATTGCCAGACTTGGAAACTCGGATGGCAATTTTGCAGAAAAAAGCTGAGTATGAAAATATGAGGCTACCGCGAGATGTGATTGAATACATTGCTTCTAGTTACACTTCCAACGTTCGGGAATTAGAAGGAGCTTTGATTCGGGCAGTAGCATATCTTTCAATTACTGGTTTGCCGATGACCGTGGAAAATATCGCCCCGGTTTTGAATCCGCAAACTGAAAGCGTAGAGGCAACGCCAGATGCAGTAATTGCAGTTGTGGCTGAGGAGTTTGATGTTTCTGTGGAAGATTTGAAAGGAATTTCCCGCAGGCGAGAAATTAGTCTTGCCCGTCAAATAGGGATGTATTTAATTCGGCAGCATACTGGTTTGAGTTTGCCGAAAGTTGGCGAAGTGTTCGGTGGCAAAGACCACACGACTGTGCTTTACAGTTGCGACAAAATTGCTCAGTTGCGGAACACTGACCCGAATTTGGCTCAAACTTTGCGTCAGTTGAGCGATCGAATTAACGTTGTCAGCCGCAAAAGTTGAGAAGAAGAAAGAAGGAAGCCATGACAGGGGTTCGGACGGGTGCATCTCAATGATTGCCAATATATTCGTAGGGGCGAAGCATTTCGGTAGTCAATCTCTTCTGGTTCTCACTAATAAACTGTCTGCCGAAATGCTTCGCCCTTGCAAAGTAGAGATGCACCATATATGTGGTACACACAATCTAAGCTCCCGTGTAAGGTGCGTCGCCCCCCGTACTTCAGCAAGTTATATCCAATATTTCGCAGCGACGCACCCTACAGACTACTGGACAATAACAGCCGTTTGCTGTTCTATTATTACAATTTTACAGCCTGCGGTAAAGACGCTAACCAATCTTCCCATAACTTCGCTGATTGAGCTGATAAATGTCCAGCATAACGAATGGTATCCTCTCGAAGTTTAGCGACTGTGATATCAGGCGTTGCTCCAATTTCACACGCATGACCAATGAACCACCGTTCTAATCCTTGAGCTGTGACTTCTGGATGAAACTGCAACGCCAATCCTCCTTTTTTCCATGAAAAAGCTTGGTTTTGATAGATCGCGCTAGCCGCTAAATGAGTGCTATCAGTAGGCAGATCGAAGGTATCTCCATGCCAGTGGAGAACGGCTGTTTTATCTCCTGCTAAGTGAGCAAGTGGTGTTTGCTGACCTTCTGGACTCATCTTTAGAGGATACCATCCAATCTCTTTTTGCGATCCAGGATAAACTTTCGCTCCCAAAGCACGAGCCATCAACTGTGCTCCCAAGCAAATTCCTAGGGTAGGCAAATCGTTACCGAGACGATGTTCCAATAGACGTAACTCATCAATTAGAAACGGATAATCCTGCTCATCATAGGCTCCAATTGGGCCCCCAAGAATCACCAGCAGACTTGTGTTGCGATCGATGCTAGTCAAATCATCCGATCCAGCTTCTACATATCTGACTGTGTAGTTTTGCTGATTCAATGCTTCAGCTAAACTTCCCAGATCCTCAAAGGCAATATGTCTAATGACAGTGGCGTGTTTCATAGTAGTCACCCTCACATCAATTCGTAATCTGTGAAAACTCGCTCAATTGCATGATCCTCGAACACTCCAGCGGCTGCAAACATTTTCAAAGTTGGATTGGCAGCTTGTCGAACAAATTGAGCAATTTGGTTGGGTACGTAAACCTCTTCTAAAATTCCTTCCGAATCCTTTGCATTAAAGCCTAAGCGCCTCAGAATACTGTATTCGAGTTGGCGATCGGGACCCAGAAATGCCCAGACCAGTTGTGGCAGTAATTGTCCCATTTCCTCTTGCTCATAGGATGCAAGGCTTTGCCAAAGGATGGGGAACAAGTCACGAAAATAAACGCTGTGCAACGCTTCGTCAGCCGCATGATCGCCGATAACCGCACGGACAATAGGAGAGACTTGAGGATCGTGGGGAACATTGTTAAGAACCTTTGTCACCAGAGTTTCTGAGATCGTGACAAAAAACAGTTGAATGAGATGGGGCGACAGCCGAGTTTGATGTTCAGCAATCATTTTCTCGATGATGCGATCGAAGTTTGGACGACCAATCACCGATCAGTTGAGTCCAAATGCCTCCTCCACCTGAGTTGAAAATAATTCAACAAAGAAAGCATGTCCTCCTTCATCGCAATAAATTCGTAGAGCGTCATTGCGCTGAAGCGTGTTTAAAAAAATGGGTGCACGTCCTTGAGCCAGACTGCTGCAAACAGGATTAACATGGCTCAATTCCAACAAGGTTGTGAATTGCAAATGGGCAAGGAGTCGATAAGCTAGAACCGTTACCCAATGAGTTGAATCTGACGCAATGGCAGGATGAGCAGCTAACGGGACGAGATCTGGAGAAAAAGGTAAGCCTTCAATGTTGCCTTCACGAAGGGGTTTACTCCGTATCCAACTTGATTCATTCCATCGGCCAAAAGGGCTTTGGTAGTTTTTCTGAAAGATAGGTGCAGCTAGCTTGTTCACTGTCATGATGAGAAAGCTCCTTGACATTAAGGGAAACAACGTTGCAGGCAATAAATATTTACAATTTTCAACCAGATCGGTTTCATTTGTTACAAACGTTTACTACTATAGATGATACCTGCTCATTGGACTTAGGTAATGATCCAATTTGATATATTTTGAGTGTACCAATTCTGGAATATTTCCTCAGATGCTTGGTATTAGTCCTAAAAGTTTCGTTAAAAGTTCGAGATTTATTAAGTAGTCCGAACTGTACTTTTGCCCTTTGCGGCAAATTGGTACACAAAAAATATCCAAGATTGGCTCATTACATAAGTCCATTACTTAGATATGATGGCATCCATTGCACAAATTTTTCTTATGAGTTTGATAGATAGGCCCTATTTAGTTTCAATTCAAGTGGGTTTGCCTAGAAATCTAGGGACAGAAAGTGCTCTTAATCCAATGGATCGTCCTTGGTTTACTGGATTTTTTAAAGAGCCGATCGATCGCTCTGTATGGCTAGGGAAAACAAATTTAGATGGTGATGGACAAGCCGATTTACGCCATCATGGCGGATCTGAAAAAGCCGTACTTGCTTACGCGACTGAACATTATCGTGAATGGCAACGGCAATTAATGCTTCCAGAATTAGGGTATGGAGCATTTGGAGAAAATTTCACGATAGTTGGACAAACAGAGTCGTCAGTCTGCATTGGTGATACCTATGAAATTGGTGATGCTTTAGTTCAAGTTTCCCAACCCCGTCAGCCATGCTGGAAATTGTCGCGACGATGGCACATTAAAGACCTCGCGTTGCAGGTGCAACAAAACGGTCGGACTGGCTGGTATTTTCGGGTTTTACAAGAAGGATATGTAGCGCCAAACCAAGTTGTCACTTTAGTCGATCGCCTCTATCCACAATGGACGAGCGCCCGTGCTAATGAAATCATGCATCAACAGCTCAAAGATCGTGAACTTGCCGCCTCCCTGGCTATATGTCCACTGCTGGCTTCCAACTGGCAACACACCTTAGCAAATCGAGCTAATCGAGGCATTAATCCCGATTCTAAACCTCGGTTGATTGGTGAAAATGAATAGTTGAATTTTGAGAATTAAACAATCTTACATTCCATCATGCCTAAATCTAACTTTGATTTTTTGACTGAAACCGATCCCGTAGTTGCTGAGCTGATTGAGTGTGAACTTCAACGACAACAGAATCATCTAGAACTCATTGCTAGTGAAAATTTTACATCCCCTAGTGTACTAGCTGCTCAGGGATCTGTATTGACTAATAAATATGCTGAAGGACTTCCTGGTAAACGCTACTACGGAGGATGTGAGTTTATCGATCGAATTGAGGAATTGGCAATTAATCGGGCTAAACAACTCTTTGATGCAGCATATGCAAATGTTCAACCGCATTCCGGTTCACAAGCCAATTTTGCAGTTTTCTCAGCTTTGTTAAAACCTGGAGATACTATTCTCAGTCTCGATTTATCTCACGGTGGACATCTGACTCACGGTTCACCCGTCAATCTTTCAGGGCAATTGTTTCGCACAGTTCATTATGGCGTTAATCCTGAAACAGAAATCCTGGATTATCAACAGATTCGTGAACTTGCTCATCAGCATAAACCGCAACTGATTATTTGTGGATATACGGCTTATCCCCGCCAAATTGACTTTAAGCAGTTTCGATCGATCGCCAATGAAGTCAATGCTTACTTACTAGCGGATATGTCTCATATTGCTGGATTGGTTGCCACTGGCTATCATCCCAGTCCAGTTGCCTATTGCGACGTTGTGACTACAACCACCCATAAAACCCTGCGCGGCCCTAGAGGAGGTCTGATTCTCAGTCGCAATCCAGAGTTAGGTAAACAACTCGATCGAGCGGTATTTCCGGGTACTCAGGGAGGTCCATTAGAGCATATCATTGCTGCAAAGGCGATCGCCTTCGCTGAAGCTCTCCAGCCCGCCTTTAAGGACTATATTCGACAGGTGATTGCGAATGCTCAAGTTCTAGCCGATCGACTCCAAGCACAAGGAATCAGAATAGTGAGTGGTGGCACTGACAATCATCTTTTGCTTATTGACCTGCGTCCACTGAAACTGACAGGAAAACAAGCCGATCGACTGCTTAGTGACATTAACATTACCGTGAACAAAAACACCATTCCCTTTGACATCCAGCTACCGTGGGTTACAAGTGGCATCCGATTAGGATCTCCAGCGCTCACAACTCGTGGTATGAGCAGCATCGAATTTGCAGAGATTGGAGAAATTATTAGTGTATGTCTTTTGAATCCCAGCGATCTGGTGATCGCCCAACAGTGTCGTCAGCGCGTCGCGCAACTGTGTGAAGCTTTCCCACTTTATCCTCATCTCAATCAGAAGCCATTGTTCCTTCTGTCTGATGCTTGCTAAGCAACTTTTACTCTTATCTATGAACACTCTCCTCATCCTTGATTTAGTTGGAACATTTGCCTTTGCAGCGTTAGGAGTTATTGCTGGATTACATAAAGGGATTGATATTTTAGGTGCATTTATCTTGGGCTGTGTTACAGGACTTGGAGGAGGAATTATTCGAGATCTGATTTTGGATATTCCGGTTGCAGCATTCTATAATTTTTGGTATTTACCTATAGTTTTTCTAGCAGCCATGATGACGTTCTTATTTCCCAGATTTTTTATTTTTAATTATCAGTTTCTGCTCATTTTGGATGCTTTAGGATTGGGAATGTTCGCTGCAATTGGAACAGAAAAAGCAATTCAAAGCGAGACAACTTTGGCAGGAACTTTGCTTTTAGGGATGGTTAGCGCAGCAGGGGGTGGAATGTTAAAGGATATGTTGCTGGGAGAGATACCGTCAGTATTATGCAAAGAAATTTACATGACAAGTGCTTTAGCTGGTTCATTTATATTTTGTTTGCTCCATTCGTTACTTCCACTAGATATCAATTTTCTATTTAGTGTTTTGATAACGATAGTTTTACGTCTTTTTTCTTTAAAAATGGGAGTGAATTTACCATTTAGATTTTTGCGAATTAAGTGATGTTGATCGAATAATTGAGTAATTAACTTTAATTAGCATCTGAACATTTAGTTGATTGATTAGAAATGAAAGTCAAATCTCGTGCATCAGTTAATACCTTACCTCAAGAGGAAGTTTTGGAACAGGACAATTTAGACAATTACTTGATGACGACCTACCGCCGTTATGCGATTACTCTAGAACGTGGTGCTGGCTGTTGGGTCTGGGATGTTGAAGGGCGCCAATATCTGGATTTTGCAGCAGGTATTGCTACGTGCAGCTTAGGACACGCCAACCCTTTAATGATAAAAGCAGTAACACAACAGATTCAAAAGTTACATCATGTATCGAATTTATACCACATTCCATTGCAGGGAAAGTTGGCAAAATGGTTAGTGGAACATTCTTGTTGCGAGCGCGTTTTCTTTTCTAATTCTGGAGGAGAAGCCAATGAAACTGCTATAAAGTTAGCACGTAAATATGCTAAGACTATTCATCAGATTGAAAACCCTATTATTATTACAGCCCACAACAGTTTTCACGGACGTACGTTAGCTACTTTAACGGCAACTGGTCAGCAAAAATACCAAAAGAATTTTACCCCTTTAGTACCAGGATTTCACTATAGCCTTTCTCT
The DNA here is from genome assembly GCF_036705145.1 of Microcoleus sp. B5-D4. Lineage (NCBI taxonomy): Bacteria > Bacillati > Cyanobacteriota > Cyanophyceae > Oscillatoriales > Microcoleaceae > Microcoleus > Microcoleus sp. B5-D4. Next base: position 58,222 of record NZ_JAUBTV010000047.1, read on the forward strand.
GAAAGATGAGGTATCATGTTACTGACACTCACTCGTGAGGGTCAAACAGAGAAAATCAGCTCA